>JANYHY010000622.1 GCA_025362165.1 Myxococcales bacterium
GCGCCCTCCGCGTTCGGAATGATGCGCACGTCGATCTTCCCTTGCGCGCCCGTCGCTTCGACGATCGCCACGCAGGAGTTCGTGGTGCCGAGATCGATCCCGATGACTTTGCTCATCCCGATGTCCGAACAATAGAATACAAGCGACCGAAACCCCTACAAATCTGGGGACAGTCTCGATCAGGCGTCAGGTGGTGAATCGCTCGACTTTGGCTTGGCGACGACGACCATGGCCGCTCGAATCAGGCGCTCGGTCGTGTGGTAGCCGGGCTGCACCTCGGCGACGATCGTCCCTGGCGGGTGCTCGTCGGTCTCGACCTGCTGAATCGCTTCGTGAACGGATGGATCGAACGAAGCGCCGATCGTCGGGATCTTGATGATCGCGTTCTTGCCGAGCGTCGTCTCGAACTGCTTGAGGACCATCGACAGACCGTCGGAGACTGCCTTCACGTCCGTGGCGCGCTGCGAGCTCACGAGGGCGCGCTCGAGGTTGTCGAACACGGGCAAGAAGTCCTTCAAGAGCTCCTCGCGGCCGGCTTTGCGCGCGTCCTCGACCTCTCGGCGCGAACGCTTGCGGTAGTTGTCGAAGTCCGCGGCGGCCCGCAGCGCCATGTCTTTGTACTTGGCCGCCTCAGCTTGTGCGAGCGCGAGGGGATCTTCTGCTTCAGCTTGTTCTGCGGGCGATTCCGCTTCGCTCGCGTCGGAGTTCTGGTTGGCGTCTTCGTCCGTCATGGCGTTGGCCCCACACTAATCATGTTCGCGTGCGATGCCTAGAATGTAGCTGGGGCGGGGCCCAAGACTTCGCGCGCGCGCTGCACCGTGAAAAACAGACCTCTTGCGTAGAGTTTGGCCTTCGCGGCGGGGTCGAGATCGCCGGGGCGGCCTAGTGTGGCGCGCGACAGGAGGACGGCGGCGGTGACGCTGACGTTGAGGCTCTCCACCATGCCGCGCATCGGGACGCGCACGGTCTCGTCGCACGCGGCCATGAGGTCTTGCGCGATGCCGTCGTGCTCGTTGCCCAACACGACGCCGAGCTGCGGGATCGACGCGAGATCATCGGGGACGAGCTTGCCATCGGGGTGCGCGCCGACGAGCTTCATGCCTTGCGCGCGCAGCTCGGCGATGGCTGCGGGTGCGCTCGCGTACAGTCGCAGATCGATCCACTTGTGTGCGTTTCGGGTCACGCTGCCCGCGGCCAAGAAGCTCTCTCTTCGCTCGATGACGTGGAGCGTGTGCACGCCGAACGCCTCGCAGGTCCGCAGCACGGCCGCGCCGTTGAACGGGTCATGCGGAGCATCGAACACGACCGTCACCGAAGCGAGCCGTTGCTCGACGACCTGAAGGATGCGCTCGCGACGACGGTCCAACACGAGCGGCTCGAGCATGCGAATCACGCGCTCGGGATCATGAGCGTCTACCTCACGAAGCTGCCGAACGATCAGCTCGTCACGGTCGATCACCCCGACCGTTCGCCGACGCATGTGCCCTGACTTAGCACGACCGCCCACGATCTTCTGGGCAGCAGGTCCTCTTTCGACGAATGATCGGAGGTGTTGCGCACGCAACAATGCGCGTCATTGACAGCTATACCCATTGAAGACCCGACAGCAGATGTAGCCCGCTATGGTCCCGCCGCGACCACAGATCGGATCTTGCGGTGGACAGACGTATGTTCGGTAAGCTGCATCGGGAGAGATCTGATCACAAGCGACGGGGCCGGTCTTCCGGTCGCAACAGACCGGCCCGTCGGACGCGACGTCAGCGACCGCGCCATCCACAACATCCACACCATTGTCAGCGTCGGCCGGGCTAGCGTCTCCGACCTGGTTGACCTGGCCACACGCCACCAAGCTGACAGGAGCAAGCCACACTAGGAATGCACTCATTCCTTCTCACTGATCAGTAAATGACTTGGTACACCGTGTTGAGCGCGTCCATGTCGTTCGTGGTGCCACCTGCGACGTAGAAGTATGCGCTCTCGAGCGCCACGCCGTGACGACCGACGCTCGCGCCGAGGTTGCCGCCCGCGTTCGACCAGTTGCCGAATGTCACGGCTAGGGGTGTCACGCTTGCGTTCGTCGATAGATCGCTCGTCTGGGTGTAGCTGCCGACAGAGCCTCCGAGGAACGCGTACGCGTAGCCGTTGGCGATCATCATCTGTGAGCCGTCGCGCTGGACCGCATAGCCCTTGCCAGGCACGGAGAACACACCGAGTTGACCTCCGGGCAGCACGAGCGCGGACTCTACCGTGTTGCCCGTGGAACTCACGGCGTAGCCGCCCGAGACCAGCACGAACGACGCCGTGTTCTTCGACCCGCCGTCGACGCCCGCGTCGAAGCCGCCCGAGTAGCTCGAGGGGCCGTTCAGCGCAGTGAGCGCCGAGCTACCGTGGCGCATGCGCGCGTTGGCGAACTTGTTGGTCAGGTCTTGCGTGAACGAGCCCGTGATCGCGCTGCCGTCAGCCGAGAGCGTCGCGTATTCGTAGCAGTTCATCACGCTGTTCACGTTCACGCCGTTGCACTTGCCCCAGCCTCCGAGCACGTAGACGTGCAGCGTGGGCGTGTTGGAAGACTCCGGCGTGATCACCGCAGACGTGTTCAAGCGCGGCGTCGTGAGCTTGGTGTTCTGCACGATCCACACGCCCGTCGAGCCGAGCGCGAGCGGCACTTGCGAACCCAACATCGCCGAGCCGTCGTCGGTGTACGACGTAGCCATGACGTTGTCCTTGAGCAGCACCTCGCTACCACTGCCGCCGTAGCCGCCATCGGCGACCGCGCCCGACGAGCGATAGACGCGATAGTACTGCGAGCCCATCACCGCGGACCATGTGAGCCCGACTTGTCCTGGGTTCGCCAGGCCTGCGGCGATCTCGGCGCTCGCGAGCGTCTCGCCGTTGGGGTTGTCGACGTCGTTGTTCGCCATCACAGCGGCGACTCGGTAGTACCAAGTGCCTGCCGCGAGCGTCCCGACGTTGCTGGTCGTCGGCGCGTTGAGTACTGGCGCTTGGCCGGGATCGAGGATCCTCGCGCGCTCGATGGTGTCGAGCGCAGCGCCTGTCGGGGCCGCGCCGCCTGTGCCGCCCTTCGTGGACGTGCCGCCGATCGCGTAGACGTAGGCGCCCTGCTGGATCACAGCCAGGCCCGAGCGCGGGGTGTTGAGCGAGTAGCGCTGCGTGAACCACTTGCCCGTGCCGCCGAAGAGGTCGAGAGGCACCAGCTCGACGGAGCTCAGCGCCGTGCCACTGCTGTCCTCGCCGCCGATCGCGTACAAGAAGCGATTGGCGTTGTCGACGCGGCCGTTGACCAGCCCAAGTGAGCGGCGGCCGACGTTGAGCGGGCTCGAAGATACCCACGATCCAAGCTTGCCGCTCGGATCGGTGATGACGAACGACGCCCAGTCGTCGTACGTGCTGTCCGATGTGTTGGTGACGCGAACGAGGTACGCGCCGGTCGGCATCGCGAGCGTCTTGTCTTGGATCGTGCCCTTGAGCGTCCAAAGATTGCCGCCGCCGCAGCGCATGTCGGCCATGCCGGAGGTCGAGGTCGCCGTCTTCTGCAGAGTCACGGCGAGCGCGGAGTCGACCGTGCTCAGCGTCGAGGTCATCTCGAAGTTGCAGCCGGTCACGACCACGTCGGTGTCGGCTTGTGTGGTGCCCGTCGCGGGGCTGACGGTGAGGATCGTCGGCGGCGCGTTCGCCGTGACCTTGTAGGCGCCGCCTGCGGCGAAGCAGCTGTTGGGGTTCTGTACGACCACGTCGTACGCGCCGACGGCCGTCCCTTTGGGCACGCGCGCGGTGACGTTCGTCGACGAGACGAACGAGACGGAGCCCAACGGCGTCAAGACCATGCCCTGGCGCAGGTACGCGGTCGGCGTCTGCACGAAGCCTGTGCCCGTGATGCTGATCGGCACGGTCGTGCCCGTCCAACCGAACTTCGGAGCGACGGAGGTCACGGTGACCACGCCGCCATCGCACGCAGCGCCGTCGAGCGCGATAGGCGCGTCGTTGACGCCGGTGTCTTGAACGTCGTCGACCATGGATGTGTCGGGCAGCGGAGAGGTGTCGGGCAGCGGTGAAGTGTCCGGCAGATTGCCGACATCACCCGCGCCATCGACCGAGCCGTCGAGCGCGTTCGTGTTGGTGTCGTCACCACCACACGCGATCGGGATCACGACGCTCGAGACCACTGCTGCCAGAGCAAGCCATTGTCGTTTCACGGAGTACCTCCAACGATTGATGATTCGAACTCTCACTTCGTTCGAGCGTGCGGACCGTTGACGTTGCAATGACCGTACGCGGCAAGAAGGCCGCGCAACGCCGATCGTTGGTCGGTCACAGGTGGTCACTGAGAGCGCCTCGTGGTCAGTCGAGCGACCAGTTGCGACGTCGCTCACCAGGCGTATCGTCGAAGGATGAGGCGCGAAGCGATCACTGTTTCGGGGCTCGTCGCGCTCGCGCTCGCGTGCGGCGACAGCTCGCCCACCACACCCGCGCCGCCGAACGACAGCGGCGACACCGGCGACTCCGGGTCCGACGCGCCGGACGCGCCGAGCGGGCCGAAGGAGTGGACGCTCGCGCTCACCGGGAAATCCGCGCTCTCGCGCGTCGTGATCGATCCGGCGAGCGGTGACGCGTTCGTCGTCGGCTCCGCGAGCGCGCCGCTGCCCGAGGCGAACACTGGCATGACGAACGGCGCTGACGTGCTCGCGATGCGCGTCGACGTCACCGGCCGCATCGTGTGGGCGACCACCTTCGGGTCCGCGTTCGACGACGTGGGGACTGGCGTCGCGTTCGACGCAGGTCACGTCTATGTCGCGGCGATCTCCGGCTCGACCGGCGGCGGCGCGGTGACGTTCACGGCGCCGAATCTCCCGCCGATCACGGTGCCCGCGACGAGCTCGCCTTCACAGCAACCCACGTCTTCGTTCCTCGTGAAGCTCGACGCGCAGACCGGCAAAGCCGCGTGGATCGCGTCGCCGGACGCCACTCGCGACGCCAACACGAACTTCATCTCGTTGTGCCGCGGCGTCGGCGTCGCCGCAGGTGCGCCGTACATGGGATGCACCTACTCGGGCGCGAAGTTCGGCGCAGCCTCGTCGCCCGACAAAGGCACGCACGTCGGCGTAGTGAAGGTCGTCGATCCTGGCACCCCCTCGCTCGCGGCCTCGTTCTCGTCCACGAGCGTCGACATCGAAGGCGATCTCACGGGCGACGGCGCGACGCTCTACCTCGTCGGTGACGCAGGCCTTGGCAGCTTCGTCTACGATCAGACGAGCCAGCCGCTCGGCGCCAACGTGATGGGCGCGGCGTTCGTGCTCTCGATCGCAGGCGCCACGGTCACGCCGAGCTTCTGGCAGCCGGTCAGCGGATCGTTCGGCCAAGGACCGACGACCGTGTCCATCAACGCGGGCAACGTCTACGTCGGAGGCGCGATCAAGGGCCAGATCAAGATCGGCGCGCAGACGCTGAAGCCCGCTGGATACCAGCCGTTCTTCGCCGTGCTCCCTTCGTCGCTCGCGTCGGTGTCGAGCGCAGCAGTATTCGGCGGCTCGTCTGCGTTCGCGAGCGGGATCGACACCGCGGGCACGGACAAGCTCCTCGTCGTCGGCGCGTACACGTCGGCCGACTTCGTCAACGGTAGCGGCGGCAACCTCGCGCAGCCGCAGACCGGCTCGCTCGCCGGCTTCCTCGCGCACACAGGCGCGAGTGGGCTGTCTTCTGCCTCGTCGTTCGTGTCGGACAAGGGCAACGCCACCG
>JANYHY010000625.1 GCA_025362165.1 Myxococcales bacterium
CCCGAGCCGCCGCAGCCGGCGGTGAGGAGGGCGGAGGCGAGGGCCGAGGCGAGGACGAGGTTCCGGATCGTGCGCATGAGGTTCTCCCGGGGCGCCCTGTACACCGGATCGCGCCCCGATCAAATCGTCAGCGTCTCCCGGTGCTCGCCCCAGACCCCGCGGAGCACGTCGCTGATCTCGCCCACCGTGGCGCCCGCCTTCACCGCGACGAGCACGAGAGGCACGAGGTTGTCGGTGCCCCTGCTCGCGCGCTCGATCGCGACGAGGGAAGCAGCGAAGGCGCTCTGATCGCGCCCCGCTCTGTGCGCGCGGAGGCGTTCGACTTGCTCTGCCTCGATCTTCGGATCGATCTTCATCACGGGCACCGCTGGGGAGTCCTGAGTGTACGCGTTCAGGCCCACGATCAGCCGTTGTTTGCGCTCGATCTCGAGCTGGTACTGGTACGCGGTGTTCTGGATCTCGCGTTGCGGGTAGCCCTGCTCGATCGCTGAGACCATGCCGCCGAGCTCGTCGATCCGCGCGATGTACTTGTTAGCCTCGATCTCGATGCGCTGGGTGAGCGACTCCACCGCGTAGCTCCCACCGAGCGCGTCCACGAAGTCCGCCACGCCGGACTCTTGCGCCACGAGCTGTTGCGTTCGCAGCGCGATGGTCGCGGCCTCGCTCGTTGGCAGGCCTAACGCCTCGTCGTAGCTGTTGGTGTGCAGCGACTGGCACCCACCGAGCACGGCAGCGAGCGTCTGCACGGTGACGCGCGCGATGTTGTTGAGCGGTTGCTGCGCCGTGAGCGTCATGCCCGCGGTCTGGCAGTGAAAGCGCAGCGCTCGCGCCCGCTCAGTCTTGGCCCCGAAGCGCTCCTGCATGATGTGGCTCCACATCTTCCGCGCCGCGCGAAACTTCGCGACCTCCTCGATGAGGTTGTTGTGCACGTTGAAGAAGAAGGAGAGCTGCGCTCCAAACGTGTCGACGTCGAGCCCGACCTCTCTGGCGGCCTGCACATAGGCGATGCCGTCCGCGATCGTGAACGCGACCTCTTGCACGGCGTCGCAGCCCGCCTCTCGGATGTGATAGCCGCTGATCGAGATCGTGTTCCACTTGGGAACTTCTCTTGAAGCGAACGCGAAGATGTCATTGATGAGGCGGATGGAGGGCCGGGGCGGGTAGATGTACGTCCCGCGCGCCATGTACTCTTTGAGGATGTCGTTCTGGATCGTGCCGCGCAGCTTGTTTCTAGGCACTCCGTTCTCTTCGGCCACCGCGATGTAGAGGCACAGCAGGATCGACGCGGTCGCGTTGATCGTCATCGATGTGGAGACCGTGTCCAGCGGAAGTCCTCTCAAAAGAACTCGCATGTCGGCGATGGAGTCGATGGCGACGCCCACGCGTCCGACCTCGCCGAGCGCCTTGGGGTCGTCGGAGTCGCGTCCCATCTGTGTTGGGAGATCGAACGCGACAGACAGACCCGTCTGACCTTGCTTCAGGAGGTACTGGTAACGCTCGTTGGACTCTGCCGCGGTGCCGAAGCCAGCGTACTGCCGCATCGTCCAGAGGCGCCCGCGGTACATGTTCGGCTGAACGCCGCGCGTGAAGGGCGGCTCACCGGGGAAGCCGAGATCGCGCCCTGGATCAAAGCCCGTCAGGTCGTCTGGACCGTACAGCGGCGCGGCGTCGGTGCCTCCCGCGAGCACTCCGATGCGCGGGCGGGGGGCCTCTTTGCTCTCGAGCTTGCGAAGCGATCCGTCGAGCCACTTCTTCTTTTCAAGCGAATAATCGGACATGCTTATCTCTTGTCTCGAACGATGCGCGCGAGAGCTTCTCCAGCGGCGCGCGCGAGCTCTTCCATCTGTCGTGTGGACATCGCAGGGTCCCCGAGGTCGTCCGCGTAGACCAGAAGCGTGGGCCGTGCGCCGATCTTGACCGGCGTGATGGCGACGTCGCGCGAACTGCGCCCGACCGCGCGGAGCAGCGGATCATGCGCCTCGCTCGAGTGCACGGACCCGAGGTAGGTGCCCTCCGCCGACGCCGTCGCCAGCGCGCTCGGATAGCTGGTCGATACTTGCACTTGCGCCCATGTTTCAAGGGCACACAGCTCAGGGGTGCACGACCAACCGACGAAGGCGTCGCGTTTGACGACGAGCAATCCAACTCTCGCGGCTACGGCGCGCACGCCCACGAGAAGCTCGCGCATCACGTCGTCACGGGTCTTGCTCGATCGCATCGCCAGCAGCACCGGCGCCGGATCAGCGAACGGAGGTATGGGGGCTTGTGACTTCGCCTTCGGTGTTGGAGATGGGCGCGCGGTCACGAGAGGAACAGGCACCTCGGAGGTGCGGCGCGGACGCTCGAGCGTGTAGATCGGTTCTTCTATTGGAGCGAAACCCGGTTGGGTGCTGCGCCGCACGGTGAGCGGGATGGGCTCATAGCGCTGCGACACGGGCTCTTCGTCCGTGACCGCGCTCGTCCCCCACGCAGGCGTGTGCGTGGACCTCTGTGGGCCAAGCCCCGAGAGCGTGCCGGGCGGAGTCTGTTCCGCCGCCTGCTTGGGTCTTGGCGGAGCTTGTGCCGGTCGCCGCCCTCGCTGGAGGACCTCCGAGATCGCCGCGAAAGGAGCTCGCACAGCGCGCACCTGACATTGAAGCGCGAACCCGATCTCGTTGAGGACGTGGGCATCCTCGGGATCGACGACCGCGACGTCCACCGCTCCCGTCTGCGGATCGCGCCGGATCGGGATCGCGAAGAGGCGCGAAGCCATCCCGTCGGGGAGCGCCGCCATGAGGTCGTCTTTGGCGAGGACTCGCACCACCGCTGGCCCATCCCACGCGGCGGACGCGACCTCGACGCGCGCCGGCTCCGCGCCGACGCCGACGATGGCGGAGACGAGAGACGCCTCGCCATGGACGTAGCTCCGCAGCGCTCTCGCGAGCGCCCTGCGGTCCAACGCCTCCGAAAGCAGGAGCGTCCGAGCAAGCTGCAGACTCACGTCGCGAGAGTCTACTGGGCTTTGCCGAACTGAAAGACGATTTCGCTCTTTCGGAGCAAGCCCAGCTCGTCGCGCGCGATCTTCTCGACCGCCTTCGGATCGTCGCGCAGACCCTGCACCTCCGCGCGCAAGCGGTCTACGTCTCGCGTGAGCTGCGCGTTCTCTTCATGCGCTTGGTCGAGCTCGCGCTGCAGGTTGCGCATGCGCGCAAGACCCTCGGGTCGAAGGATCATCACGGGTACGCTGGTCGCAGCCACGGTGAGGATGGCGATCGGCAGCGCGCGCTCGGCGAACCGTGAGAGTCGGCGAAGGGTCAACACGAGCGCGAGTTGTACCGCGCGCGCCCTCGAAGAGGCCAGTTTCTGCTACACCCGTCGGCATGTCTCGCTACGAGCCCGTCATCGGCCTCGAGGTGCACGCGCAGCTCCTCACGAACACCAAGGCCTTCTGCTCTTGCTCCACCACCTTCGGCGGCGAGCCGAACACGCAGGTGTGCCCGACGTGTCTGGGCTTGCCCGGCGCGCTCCCCGTGTTGAACGCGCGCGCGGTCGAGCTAGCGGTCCGCGCGGCGCTCGCGCTCGGCTGCAACCTGCGCCCTCACAGCCGCTTCGCTCGAAAGAACTACTTCTATCCCGATTTGCCCAAGGGCTATCAAATCAGCCAGTTCGACGAGCCTTACAGCGACGGCGGCGAGCTCATGATCGAGCTCGAGACCGGGATGAAGCGCGTGCGAATCACTCGCGTTCACATGGAAGAAGACGCAGGAAAGAGCTTCCATGATCGCGGCGACGACTCGATCGTCGACTTGAATCGCTCCGGAGTTGCGCTGATTGAGATCGTCGGAGAACCAGATTTGAGCAGCGGGGTAGAGGCGGCCGAATATCTGCGGACGCTCCGCGAGATCTTGATCTTCATCGGCGTCAATGACGGCAACTTGGAGGAGGGCTCGTTTCGCTGCGACGCGAACGTCTCCATTCGCCTTGTGGGTGAGCAGAAGCTCGGGACGCGCGTGGAGCTCAAGAACATCAACTCCTTCAAGTTCGTCCAGAAGGCGATCGAGCATGAGATCGTCCGCCAAGAGGCTGTCCTGGCGGGCGGCGGACGCATCGTCCAAGAGACGCGGGGGTGGGACGAGAAGGCGGGGACGACCTTCTCGCTGCGCAGCAAAGAGACCGCACAAGACTACAGATACTTTCCAGAGCCCGATCTGCCGCCGCTGGTGCTCGACGATGCGTTCGTCGCGCAGGTCTCGGCGAGCATGCCCGAGCTGCCGAGGGACAAGCGCGCGCGTTTCGTTTCAGAATACGGAATCACGCCGTATGCGGCGCAGGTCCTCACGCAGCACCCGCGCATCGCGGCTTTTTTCGAGGAGACTACGACGCTCCACGGTGACGGCGT
>JANYHY010000648.1 GCA_025362165.1 Myxococcales bacterium
CCTAAGCGGATCGATCTCAGCCCGCGAGCAGTCATGGTGCAATCGGCTCGTGGCACTCATCACCGGGTTGCTCCGGCAATGAGCAATGATCAGAAGGCAGAGGCAGAAGCAGAGGTGAAAGGGAACAGGGCACAGGGAAAGCTGAGCGCGACCGCCCTCCATGAGGTCGCGTTCTCATGAACGCCCAATGGCTGCAGAGATCAAGAGTACTCCATCACGATCTGACCGTCGTTGGGGCGTAGGATCTTGAAGCCGCCCGCATAACAAACGATGTGACCGCCCTGGTACCAGTGGGCAGACCACTCGCCGACATAGGTGCGCCAGAGGATTTGTCCCGTGGGCGACACTCCCCAAAGCTCGCAGTGATCGTCGTCTCGATCGCGACTGTTGACGATGACGGCCATGTCCGGGAGCACGAGGATTTGCTTATCTTCGTTGTCGTTCGGCTCGGTGGAGAGCTCGCCGAGATCGAAGCGGACAGCGAGATTTTGCGGGTCGAGCCCGAGCACGCGACGCACCTGCGTACCCTCCTGTTTCGCCATCAGAGCGAAGAGCGTCGGGCCCACGATCGCGAGCTGCTTGAGCCGATGCCCCTCGCGAAACACTGTGGGCACACCGTTTGGCGCGTAACAGACCTTGTATCCCGAGTCTGTGGCGCAGAACACGCGATTGAATCCCATGACGAACGGAACGTCGTCTTCGATCTTGTCGATCGCCTCGAACATCAACTCTTGATTCGCGAGGTAGTCGAACAGCACAATGCCTGCGCGATCTCGCCAGCCCCAATTTCGCACCTGCCAAATTCCGTAACGCCCAACCACGCAAGTGTGTTCAATCGGCTTCTCAATCCGGAGCACTGGCGCCTGCTGCGCGGGATTGATCACTTCCTGCAAGCGGTCATATTCGAAGAGCAAGAGACCAGACTGCTCGAGCGCAGTGACCACGACGCTAGGCACGCCCTCGCGCTTCCAAAGGAGGCGCCCCGTGTCGCGATCCAGCGCGACCATGATGTTGTCGATCGTGACCGCGATCACCATACCAGGCTGACCCGGTGGCGTCGGATCGCTTAGTTTGATGCCTCGATACTGGCCTGCCCCGCTCTCATATCGAAGCTCGTCCGTGAACTCCGCGCCCCACTTTTGTCGACCGGTGAAGATGTCCAACGCGCGCAGCGTGCGTCCGATCGACACGTAGACCGTGTGCCCACGCACGGCGAGCTTTTCGTCGTCGACGTCCTCGAGATCCTCGCCGGAGAGCGCCTCCCACGCGATGCGCTTGTTGTACATGTCGTAAGCGCGAAGCCTCGCGGGCTCTCCATCAGGCTCGTGAACGCCGATCAGCGCGAAGCCGATCTGCGGGTCGAAGCCGATGCAGAGATCAGAGTAACCAGACGAGAACGTTCTCTCTGGTGCAGCTTTGCGGCTCGCGACCGCGCGCGCTCTTGCTTCCAGCACGCGTTGATCGAAATCAACCTTGTCCGCGGCCACCGCGACGGCCGACCCCAATTCCGCCGCCGTGGGTCCAGGGCCAGGAACACGTTGCTTGCCGCACCAAGGGCAAAAAGGCGCGGCGTTCATCATACTGGGAATGGGCCCAGAGCAGCTCGTGCACGGCGTCGTGGTCATGATGCGCGCGAGCATACCTCGTCATCGTGTGCGCGAGACAAGCTGAGATCGTCAGGAGTCATGCACGCGGTGGTGACCCGGCGAAGAGCGTGGAAGCGTGGAGGCGGAGATGGACGCAGCCGCCTAATTCGAGACGGCCTGAGCTATCGTAGGTCCCGACGGGTGGTTCGTGCGGTACCCACGAGATCGCAGTAGCGCGCAACCGGTTTCCGTTTGAAGGTCGCCGCCAAATCTTGATGGTTGTTTGCGCAGCCGGGGTCCGGTTTCGTGACAGTTGCGCGCAATAGTGGGAACTTAGACCGATGACGCCGAAGACCTCACGTAGACCAGTCACCCCTGCGGAAGAGGCCGCCCAAGTCGAGCTCGAAGCGGAGCTCCGACAGGCAGAGCGAGACTTCGAGAACGGTGACTTCATCGAGCTGACGGTAGAGCAGCTCGACCGGATCGTCGAGACGGGAGAATCCCCGTGGCAACAGCGCGAATCCCGAGACTGAGCACGACGCTCCGTCGATCACTCGACGCTCTCGGAGTGCGCTCAGGAACTCCGTTGCAGCAAGCGGTTGCCAGAGGACCGAATCGAAGAGGAATCTAGTCCGAGCAACGGGAAGCAATTGAGCTTGGAGCGGCTCCGAGCTCCCGCTCGGCACCTTGCGCGCATCGCCAGCGTCGCGGACCACACTTGCTGATGCAGCGTTCATCGCTACAGTGAGACAGTGCGAGCGAAGATGGTCTTGGTGATTGGGTTCAGCACGCTTGCCTGCGCCGATCAGTCGAATACTTCGACTGATGCGGCGGTTGATCGGGGGCCACCGCAAGAGTGCTGCACAATCAACTCAGGCAATGCTCAATACGGAGACTACGTGTCCTGTCTCTGTGGCCCCACCCCTGTGGACGACGCCGGTGTCGTTTGCTTCGTTTCCTCAACGGCGCCCTATTGTGGCATCAGCTGCCGCGCGTCGACAGGGCAGACAGTATCACTCGGTGGCACGTCCTCCGGGTATTGCGACGAGTGCGGAGCCACTGGTAGCGCGTGCTGCAAAAACTTCTCGATGGGTGTCAGGCGAAAAGACGTCGCCGTCTGCAACTCACCTACAGCGGCATGCTCGATCTATGGCAGGTGCGAGGAGCAATCTGTGGACTCGGGTACCGACTAGCCTGACCGTCGACGCGACGAACCTCTATGTCACCCACCAAGGCGCAGTCTCTATCGCCATTTCATCGCCTGTCGATCCACCAATATGGCGCTAGTCCACGGACGAGGAGAGTTTCTTCTTCAAGCGGATCAGCGCGTACCGCGTGATACCCAAAGACTCCGCGGCGCGGGTCACGTTCCCGTCGTGTCGGGCGAGGGCTTCGCGAACGGCTTCTTCGCTGATGTCGCTCGCGGCGACTGGCGGTGGCTGCGACGCAGCGACTCGCTCCGGCACTGCGCGTAGCACTCCATCGCGCGACGCTGCCATCGACTCGCGGATCACTCGCGACAGGTCTCGGACGTTCGCTGGGTATTCGCGTGTCAGCAGACTCGCGATGAGCTCAACGTCGAAGCTCGGCTCGTCACGGTCGCCGATGCGCCGCACGAATCTCCCTGCAGCCGCTGGGCTCCGCGCCGCGGCATCCAGCACGAGAGCGCGCGCGATGAGCGGCACGTCCTCTCGTCGAGCATCGAGCGGCGGCAGCTCGATGCGGTGCTCGAAGCGCGCAGCGAAGTCGTGCTTCAAGTCACGCGGCGACCGATTGGTCGCGCACACGAAGCGCACGTCGGCCTTTCGCGGTTTGGGATCGCCGAGACGCTGGTAGCTCGCACCAGCGTCGAAGACGCGCAAGAACGCAGCCTGCATCGGCTGCGAGATCTCTCCGATCTCGTCCAGGAACAACGAGCCCTGGCGCGCGGCGCCGATCAGTCCTTCGGACTCGGGCATGCCTGGGTTTGGGTAGTCCTTCTTGTTGCCGAACACCTCGGCCTCGACGAGCTCGCGCGGTAGCGTCGCGGCGCTGCGATCGACGAACGGCCCACGCGCCCTACGCGACAGCGCATGCAGCGGCGCGAGACGAGCTCTTTGCCAGTGCCGCTCTCGCCAAGAACGAGCACGTGCTCATCGAAGCCCGCCGCAAAGACGATGCGCTCTCGCAGCTCGTGGATCGCAGGCGACTCCCCCACGATCCCAAAGCCGTCGGGCACGCCGAACGCGCGCAGCGGATACGCCTCCGCGACCTTTTGCGAGTGCACCCGCCGCATCGAGAAGAGCAGGAGCGAGTGCTTGCAGGTCGCCCGGTGCGAGCGCCGCGCGGTGGGTCTCGCGGCCGTTGACGCGCATCTCGAGCTTGCCGACGTTCTCGACGACGACGCGCTCGGCCCCATCCATCGGCTCGACTCGGAGCTGGCGTCGAGAGAGCGTGTTGCCGCCTAGCGGTCCGGTGTGTTCGAGACCACCTGGGCGCGCGCGGAGGAACACCGCGTCGTCCCACGCGTCGGCGCTGCGTCCGATGAACAGAGGAGCCGCGCTCTCCAGGAGTGTGGTTTCACCGACGCGCTGCGGCTCGACGGCAGACCAAACGATCGTCAGCGCAGGGACGACTCGTGTGTCGTCGTCATGGCTGGTCGAGGAGTCACCATCACCGGTGGAGTTGGCAGGATGCGTCGTATTGCCGGAAGAGCGCATCGAAGAGAAATCTACTCCGAGTAACGGGGGAAGCAATTGAGCGCCAATCGCAGCTCACCAAAGCTGAGCACGCCGAGTTGAAGTGCAAGCGCCCGCTTCACTTAGAGTTGGGAGTCTGCTGTTCGCATCAGTCGCCGTCGGGCGCGCTTCGTCGGGTACGCATCGCGACGGCAGACAAATATCCGACGCCTGACAGCGGGTGAGGATGAAGCTATCGCAGCTATCAAGCACCGCGATCAGCTGTCGCGTCGTTGGGTCGAAGACGTAGCTCTGACTGCAGTCGACACCCTCGGGGAAGATGATCATCAGGTGCTCTGGCAAGTCGTCATCGAGACGCAGTGGGGTGTGCGGGTGCCCACTTGATTGGCGCGCTCTTGTGCCCACGCGAAGAATCCGGGTGCGTCGAGCGCGGGTGGACAATCGAGTTGGCTATTGGGCCCGCATCCGATTTCGAGACTCGCGCCGCACTCCTCGCATCCGTCGGCGACCCCTGCGTCGACCACGAATTTCGTCGCATCGACGCCCGCCTCCACACCTGGCTCACGATCGCGATCTGTTAGTCTCCATGGCGCGAATGGGGTCGATCCAGGAATTCAAGCCCACGCTGCGATACACGATCCTGCGGAGGCTCGGCGCGGGAGGGATGGGCGTCGTCTACGAGGCGCTCGACACCGAGCGTGACGTGCGCGTCGCGTTGAAGACCTTGCGCACGCCCGATGAGAGCTCGCTCCTGCGCTTCAAGTCCGAGTTCCGGTCGCTCGCCGATATCGGTCACAAGAACCTGATCACGCTCTTGGACTTGGTGTCCGATCACGGCACCTGGTTCTTCACGATGGAGCTGGTCCTCGGCGCGGACTTCCTCTCGTGGACGAGACCCGGCGTCGTGAGCGACAGCATTAGCGACGCGAGCGGCGAGACCGTGCGTCGCAACCTCGCGGACACGGTCGCCGCAGCCGGAGACGCTACGGGATCCGTGCTCGGCTCAGAGGCGCGAGGGCGGCTCGACGAGACGCGGCTGCGCAACAGTCTTTTGCAGCTCGCGCTTGGCCTCTCGGCGCTGCACGCCGCGGGCAAGGTGCACCGTGACTTGAAGCCGACCAACGTCATCGTCACGCCGGCTGGTCGAGTGGTGATCGTCGACTTCGGGCTCGCGACCGACAGCGTGTCGAAGGGGTCCCCAACACTTCCACAGACGGGTGAGGCGATCGTCGGCACGGTCGCCTACATGGCGCCGGAGCAAGCGGCTGGAGTTCGCGTCGGCCCAGAGGCCGATTGGTACGCGGCAGGAGTCATGCTCTACGAGGCGCTCACCGGAGTGCTCCCGTATCAAGGCAGCGCGTTCGAGGTGCTGTCGAACAAGCAACGCGATCCGCCGACGCCTCCGCACCGCGTCGACGTGACCGCGCCCGACGACCTGTCTGCTCTATGCATGCAGCTGCTCTCGATCGAGCCCACCGCGCGCCCGTCCGCCGCGGACGTGCTCAGCAAGCTCGGCGGCGTCACGAACCGAATCAGCTTCGCCCCCGCAGCAGCCAATTTTGTGGGCCGCGAGCGAGAGCTCGTTGCGCTCGGTCGCGCTTACGAGGACGTGAGACGCGGCACGGGCGTCACCGTCTACGTCCACGGCGAGAGCGGCGTGGGCAAGACCGCGCTCGTTCGGCACTTCCTCACGCAGCTCGCCGCGCGCGAGACCGACACGCTGATCTTGCCAGGCCGTTGCTATGAGCGAGAGAGCGTGCCGTTCAAGGCGATCGACGGTGTCATCGACGCGCTCGCTCGCCAGATGATGCGCATGCCGAAGGGCGAGGCCAGCGCGATCATGCCGCTCCGCGCGGCGGCGCTCGGTCACGCGTTTCCAGTGTTGAAGCGGTTCGTGCCGGCGAACGCAGCGCCACCGGCGAGCTCCGAGCCCTCTCAGCTACGCGCGCAAGTGCTCGCAGCGCTGCGTGAGACGTTCCAGCGGCTCGGCGCGCGCACGTGCGTGGCGTTGTTGATCGACGACCTGCAGTGGGCGGACGCAGACAGCCTGCTGTTGCTGCGCGAGATCATGCGACCACCTGAGGCGCCAGCGCTGTTGCTCATCGCGACTGTGCGCACGGCGGCGATGCCGTCTGCGAACGCAATGCCCGCGAGCCGACTCAACGTCGGCTCATCGATCATGCCTGGAGACGTGCGCGTCATCGCGGTCGACAGGTTGCCCGCGGATGACGCTCGCGCGCTCGCGGAGCTTCTCTTTCGAAGAGCGAGCGGCGCGACTGGAGAGCTCACCCTCGCGCGCGCGGTCACGATCGCGGAAGAGGCAGCCGGACATCCGCTGTTCATCGACGAGCTCGTGCGTCACTCGTTGGGAGACAGCACGGCGACTCCCGCGACGAGTCACCTCAAGCTGGAGGAGGCGCTGTGGGCGCGCATTCTGACGCTCGATCCGCTCGCACGCGCGCTCGTCGAGGTCGCTTGCTACGCGGGGACGCCGCTCGATCACGCGGTCGCCGCAGAGGCAGCGGGCATCACCGATCAGGCCGAGTATGACCGCGTCGTCGCGGCGCTGCGTGGAGCGCACCTCTTGCGAACGACCCAGGCGCGCGGCGAGCCCGCGATAGAGCCGTACCACGACAGAGTTCGGCAAGCGCTGCTCGAGCACACACGCGTCGACGCCACGCACGACGCCGCCGCTGTTCATGCGCGCATCGTGAGCGCGCTCACGCGTGGCAAGAGCACCGACTACGAGCTGCTCGCGCAGCAGACCAAAGCCTCTGGTGATCTCGAGGGCGCCGCGCAGCATGCCGAGCGCGCCGCTGAGCACTCTGCGAGCGTGCTCGCGTTCGAGCGAGCGGCGCGCTTGTTCCGAGAGGCGATAGACCTCGGCGGTCGGACGGGTGACGACGCAGTTCGCTTGCACGCTCGCGTGGGCGACATGCTCGTGGCCGCGGGGTGCGGGGCCGAAGCTGCGGTGGCCTACGAGCAGGCAGCGGCGTTCGCGAGCGAGGACCGCGCGCTCGACCTTCGCATGCAGGCGGGCACGCAGCTCCTCGTGAGCGGCCGCATCGACGCGGGTCTCGAGCTGATCGGCAAGCAGCTACCAACGCTCGACCTCCCGCCGCCGACGACCGTGAGTCGTGCGTCGCTCTTGCTCGAGCGCGCGCGGCTCCTCGTGCGCGGGTACTCGTTCACGCCGCGCCTCGTGGAGAACATCCCCGTCCGCGACCTGCGCCGCGTAGATGCCTGTTATTCGCTCTCGATGGGACTCGGCTTCGTGGACCCGCGCCGCGCGATGGCGTTTCAATCGCGCGGGATGCGGCTAGCGCTCGACGCGGGAGATCCCGTGCGCGTCGCTCGCGCGCTCATCCTGGAGATCGGCTTTACGGCGACCGCAGGTCACTCTTCGCGGCCGAAGTGGACCGCGATCGTGGCACAAGCGCGCAAGGTGCTCGATGTGCTGAAGGATCCTTACGCGAGCGCGCTCGTGTTGGCGGTCGAAGGCGTGGCGGAGACGCTCTGCGGGGAGTGGGCTGCGGGCTTGGAGAGGTGCGACGCCGCGGCCGAAGTGCTGCGCGCGCGACCGACCGCGAGCGCGTGGGAGCTCGACACCTCGACGATCTACGCGCTCCGCGCCCTCGCGATGATGGGTCGGGCGAGAGAGCTCGGCAAGCGCGTGGCCGAGCACCGTCAAGACGCGGAGACGCGGGGCGACACCTATCTCGCGACCAACGTGCGCCTTGGCGCGATGGTGCTCGCGTGGCTCGCGGCCGACGACCCGATCGGAGCGCAAGACGCGGTAGACGACGCGATGCAAAGGTGGAGCACCACAGGGCGGCTGCAACGGCTGCAAGAGCTGCTCGCGCGCGCCGATACCGATCTCTATCTTGGCGAGGGGAAGGCCGCGAACCTCCGCGTCGAGCGCGCGTGGTCGGAGATCGAGTTCTCGGAGCTCGAGCGCGTGCAGTTCAGCTCGATCCAAGTTCGCTCGATGCGCGCGCGCACCGCGATCGCTTGGGCGCGCGACGACTCCTCGCGTCGGCGCACGTTGCTCGATCAGGCCGCGCGGGACGTGAACGAGATCGCGCGGACGGGCGCGCCTTGGGCGCTCGCGATGGCCACGCTGCTTCGCGGAGCGATCGCCGAAGTCGCAGGCGAGCACGAGCGCGCGATCGTTTCGTACGAGCACGCGATCGCGGAGCTCGAGGCGGTCGACATGAAGCTACACGCGCGCGTCGCGACGCTTCGTGCGGCGGAGCTGCGAGGCGGCCCGGACGCAGAAGCGCAGGCGAACGCGGCGCGTGACTGGATGCGTGAGGAGGAGATCGCGCGCCCCGACAGAATCGCGAGCATGTTGGCGCCGTCTCGTTGACGGCGATCGCTACTCGAGCAAGCCCGCGACACAGTCGCTCGGTAGTG
>JANYHY010000649.1 GCA_025362165.1 Myxococcales bacterium
TACATGCCGGAGTACCGCGCGCTGCGCAGCAAGTATGGGATGTTGGAGCTCTGCAAGAATCCGGAGCTCGCCTGCCAGGTCACCCTGCAGCCCCTACCACTCGGTGTGGACGCGGCGATTCTGTTCGCCGACATCCTGCTCCCACTCGAGCCGATGGGTGCCCCGTTCGAGTTCGCAAAAGGTGAGGGGCCCGTAGTTCACAAGCCCATCACCAACAGAGCGGATGTGGACGCGCTTCGAGTGATCGGCCCGGACGAGGGGCTTGGCTACGTGATGGACGCGATCAAGCTCGTCAAGCGCGAGCTCGGCGGCAAGCTCCCGCTGATCGGGTTCGCCGGCGCGCCGTTCACGCTCGCGAGCTACCTGATCGAGGGCGGCAAGAGCGCCCACTTCGTCAAGACCAAGCGCTTGATGTATGGCGAGCCCGAGACCTGGCACCTGCTCATGAGCAAGCTCGCCGAGGTCGTGCGCAGATATTTGGTCGGTCAAGTCGCCGCGGGCGCGGACGTGATTCAGCTCTTCGACTCGTGGGTCGGGCAGCTCTCGCCCGAGGATTACCGCGAGTACGTCAAGCCGCATGTCGCCCACGTCCTCGATCACGTCATGACGCTCGGTGTGCCCGTCATTCATTTCGGGACGGGCACTCATTCGCTTCTCGAAGACATGCGCGACGCCGGCGGTCACGTCATCGGCCTCGACTGGCGAACGCCTCTAGCGGAGGGCTGGCGGCGAGTCGGCTACGACCACGCGGTGCAAGGCAACATGGACCCGACTGTGCTGTTCGCGCCGATCGACGTCGCGAAGAAACACGCCAAGCGCGTGCTGGATGCGGCTGAAAATAGGCCCGGTCACATCTTCAACCTCGGTCACGGGATCTTGCCGGAGACCCCGGTGGAGACAGTGCGCGCCGTCATCGACTACGTGCACGAGGCGAGCGCGAGGCGTTGATGGAGCGCGCCGTCCTGTTGGTGACGCACGGCACGGTGGACGATCTCGCGGACCTGCCTGCGTTCGTGACCAACATCCGCAGAGGGAGCCCGCCGCCGCCAGAGCTCATCGCGGAGCTCAAGCGTCGCTATCACGCGATCGGCGGACGCTCTCCGCTCAACGAGACCACAGCCCGTCTCGCGCAGAAGCTGGAGCAAAAGCTCGGCTTGCCCGTGCGCATGGCGAGCCGCTTGTGGAAGCCGCTAGCGAAGGACGTTCTCTGGGAGCTAGTGCGGGAGCTCGCCGCGCGTGAGGTGACGGTGCTCGCGATGGCCCAGCACTCGTCCGCGGTCTACGTGGAGGCGGTTCGAGCGGCGGCGAAGGTGCTCACGCCATCACCGACGATTCGCGGTGTCCCGAACTGGGGACAGACACCAGCGCTGCTCGACGCGTTTGCGACACGCATTCGCGCGGCCGCGCTCGAGCTCTCCGAAGAGCGACGTGCACGCGCTGTGCTGCTCCTCACCGCCCACTCGCTGCCGATGGCGATCATCGCTCGCGGAGACGCGTACGAACGCGAGGTGCGAGCGTCCGCAGAGGCCGTAGCGGCGCGTGTGCGTGATCTCCTCCCCGATCATCGCGTCGCGTTCCAGAGCCAAGGAATGAGCGAGGGTGGCGGCGCGTGGCTGGGCCCAGATCTCGAGGAGACGCTCCTTGCGATCAAGACAGGCGGCGACAAAGACACCGTGATCTTCGCCGCGATCGGGTTCTTGGCGGATCACGTGGAGATCCTCTTCGATCTGGACATCGAGGCGCGCCGGTGGACTGAAGCGCACGGTCTGTCTTACGTGCGTGCGCGTTCGCTCAATGACGATGACGATTTCGTCGATGTGCTCGCGGGGCTCGTCGCGCGATGAAAATCATCGTCGTTGGCGGCGGCATCACGGGCCTCGCCTGCGCGTATCGCCTTCGCGACTCACACGACGTCACCGTCCTGGAGGCGAGCGAGCGTGTTGGCGGCAACATCACGACAGTGCAGAAGGACGGCTTCGTCATCGACGGAGGGCCGGACTCCTGGGTCGCGAGCAAGCCTCACGCGACGCAGCTCGCCAAGGACGTCGGGCTCGGCGACCAGCTCATCGGCACGCGACCCGAGACTCGACGCGTGTATGTTGCACACAAAGGCCAGCTGCGGCCGTTGCCCGAGGGATTGGTGCTCGGCATCCCTTCGCGCGTGATGCCGATGCTGAAGACCGCGCTCTTCTCTCCGCTCGGCAAGCTCCGCATGGGGATAGAGCCGCTGGTGCCGCGCCGCCGTGAGACCGACGACGAGTCCGTCCAGGATTTCTTCGTGCGACGGTTGGGACGCGAGGCGTCGGAGCGGTTGGCGGGCCCGCTCTTGGGCGGCATCTTCGCCGGCGATCCGAGCAAGCTCAGCGTGCGCGCGGCGTTCCCACAGCTGCTCGAATGGGAGAACAAGTACGGCTCGCTCGTGCTCGCCATGCGTGCGGCGAACAAGCACGCGAAGGCGGCGAACCAAGGCGGACCACCCAAGAGCGCGTTCCTTTCTCTGCGTGACGGCATCGCCACGCTGCCCGAGTCCGTGGCTCGCGCGCTCGGAGATCGCGTGCAGATGAAAACGCCTGTTCGCTCGCTGCGCCGTGACGGTGATCGATGGCGCGTGACGTTGGTCTCTGGTGAAGAGCGGCTCGCCGATCGCGTCGTGCTCGCGACCCCTCAGTGTGCGCTCCTAGACATCGTGCGGACGCTCGACGCGGAGCTCGCGCGAGAGGTCGAGAGGATCCGAATCGGCTCGAGCGCCACAGTGTTCTTCGCGTACCGGCGCGAGCAGATCGCGCACGCGCTAGACGCCGTCGGCTTCATCGTGCCGCGCATAGAGAAGACGCGCGTCATCGCATGCACGTGGGTCTCATCCAAGTGGCCGAACCGCGCGCCGGACGGTTGCGCGCTGATCAGGGCATTTTTTGGCGGGGTAGGGCACGAAGAGATCCTCGAGAGCTCCGACGCGGAGCTCGTCGACATCGCGCGAGAGGAGCTGCCCAAGCTCATGGGCGCTCTCGATGGCGAGCCGTTGTTCACTCGAGTGTTCCGTTGGAACAAGGCGAGCCCGCAGCCGGAGGTCGGTCACCTCGAGCTGATGAAGCGCGTGCACGAACGCCTCCTGCTGCACCCGGGGCTCTTCATCGCGGGCAATGGCTACGACGGCAACGGCATCCCCGACTGCATCAAACAAGGCGAGCAGGCCGCGAAGGATTGTGGTTGAAGAGGGGGTACCTGTCGGTGGAGGCGGTGGGGCTCGGCACGTCGCAGTACTTTCCCTTGTGCCGCCGACTTGGGAGGGTACCTGTCGGTGGAGGCGGTGGGGCTCGGCACGTCGCAGTACTTTCCCTTGTGCCGCCGACTTGGCGCGACGGGGGGAGTGGGTTCTACGATCGCTTGATGAAGTGTCTTGGTCGGCGTCGCAAGGGAAAGCACCGCGCCGCTGCCGGTCGTCGCGACAGGTAGCGGGGTGAGGGAAAATGAGAAATCGCAGGCTGATCAGAACTCGGCGGGGTCGGTGTAGGTTCCCATGACTTCGCGGAGGACGTCGCAGATCTCTTGTTGGGTGCAGTAGGCTTTTGCAGCCAAGATGATCGGCGGCATCAAGTTCTCTTTGCTGGCCGCGGCTGCGCGTACGGCGTCGAGGC
>JANYHY010000662.1 GCA_025362165.1 Myxococcales bacterium
AGTGCTCGACTTGCCGACACGGATGTCGCTGCTCGTCGTCCAGTAGACGTAGCCCGTGTTGGACGCAGCGATGTCTGTGCCCATGCAGTTCCCGAAAGACTTCAGCTCCACGATCACGCTCAACTCGGGCGCGGGTGAAGGCGGCACAGACATCGCTGCGTCCAACACGGGCTACGTCTACTGGACGACGAGCAGCGACATCCGTGTCGGCAAGTCGAGCACTACCAACGTCGAGTCGGTGTACGTCTCCCAGTTCATGGGCGAGCGCCCGCAGACGATCACCGCGAGCGGACAATACGTCGCGTGGATCTCCAAGCTTAGCGACGGATCCGGGACCTCCACCGTCTGGGCGTGCGCCGCCACGTCCTCGTGTTCGAAGTCGGTGCCGCTCGCGAGCAAGCAGTTTGCGGGGCAGCACGTCGGCAACATCACGTTCGACGCGAGCGACATCGTGTACTGGACCGCTACCGACAGCGCGGGCAAGAACGTCTTCGTCTATTCATGCGCGCCCACGGGGTGCAACAACAACAAGCCCACTGTCGTTGCTCAGGTCCCGACTCAAGGCAAGGCGTTCGCGGGAGGCGTCGCGGTGGACAGCACGTTCGCGTATTTCTTGGTCGGCGACGGCAACGGCACGACGCTCTTCAAGGTGCAAAAGTAAGCGCCTCGCGGCTTTTCCGCGCGCGACGAGAAAGTGGTGATCGTCGGCAACGGCTCTCCCCCCGCACTGAGGAGCGGTGGTACAATCGCTCCTTCATGTCGACGGGTCCTGTGCGTCCGATCAAGACAGCGCCGATACCAGCGCCGCCACCCGGGAGCGTTCTGCCGCAGATCGTGCGACCCGACGCGATCTCGCCGGAGCCGCCCTCCGGCGTGTCGCACACCGTGAACCCAGCGACGCCATCGCCGAACGCGCCGGTCGCTGATCCTGCGGCGTTGCCGCGGCGGTGCTCGACATGCCAGAGCCGATATCCCGTCGACTTCTTGATCTGCCCCCGTGACGGCACGCCGCTCGAGCTCGAGGGCGAGGCAGGCGCAGACCCGCTCCTTGGCAAAGTGCTCGGCGACGCCTACCAGGTCACGCGCATCATCGGCGAAGGCGGCATGGGACGCGTCTACGAAGCACGACACCTTCGCCTCAAGGATCGCCGCTTCGCTGTGAAGGTGCTGCACAACGAGTTCGCACGCGACGTCGAGATCGTCGCCCGATTTCAACGCGAGGCGGAGAGCGCGAGCAGCATCGGTCACCCCAACGTGCTCGACGTGTTCGACGTCCACAAGACTCCAGACGGCCGTCCGTATCTCGTGGGTGAGTACCTCGAGGGCGAAGAGTTCGGCGACTACCTCAAGAAGCACGGCGGTCCGATCGACGTAGCGACAGCGGTGCGTGTGGCTCGCGAGGTATGTCGCGCGCTCTCTGCCGCGCACGAGAAGGGCATCGTCCACCGCGACATGAAGCCCGAGAACGTGTTCCTCACAGCCACCAACGGCGTCATCGGCGTGAAGGTGCTCGACTTCGGAATCAGCAAGGCGGGCCCCTCGGACACGAACGCGAACCTCACCAAGACCGGCGTCGTCATGGGCACGCCGAGCTACATGGCGCCCGAGCAAGCGCGGGGGGATAAAGTAGACGGGCGCGCGGACATCTACGCCGTGGGGGCGATGCTCTACCACGCGCTCACGGGTCGCAAGCCGTTCGACATGGACGATCCGACCGCCACGCTCACGCTCGTCATCACAGAAGATCCTGAGCGCCCACGCAACATCAACCCGACCATCCCGGAGTCGCTAGAGCTCGTCGTGCAGAAGGCGATGGCGAAGGATCCGGCCGAGCGCTTCCAAACGATGATGGATCTCGACACTGCGCTCGCGCCCTTCGATGCAGGTACGGTCGCAATTAGCGCTCCGTTAAAGGCGATCCTGGAGAAGAGCGACAGCTCCACGATCGTCAAGCCAGCGCAGCTCAACGCGGATCCCACCGCGCGCACGATGATGGCCCAAGGCGGCAGCGGTGCGACTGTGGTGTCGACCTCGGGAGAGGCTCGGCTCGCTCGACCGATGATCGTCGCGACAGCTGGCGCTCTGTTCGTGTGGCTCGTCGGGGGCTTCGTGGATGGGCTCGGCGGCCTCGTGCGCTACATGCGCGCCGGCGATCTCACGCTCACGGAGGCGATCCTCATCATCGCGGGCTGCTTGCTCGCCGCTGCGAGCCCGCTCGCGTTCTTCGTCATGCACGTCCGGAAAGTCGTGTGGCGCAACAGCGTCAAGAGCGTGGAGCTCTCAGGCGATCTCAAGCGCACGTTCGTCGTGGCGTTCGCGACTTATGGCTTCGGCGCGCTCTTACATCGCTTCGCATCGACCGTCATTCTCCGAGACACGAGCGCGGTGGCGAGCGGCCTGTGGGACGCCATCTTCTTCGGCTCGAGCTTCATCATGGCGAGCATCGCCGGCGGAGTTGGTCCAGTGGCGCGCTTCTTCCGCCGCCGCAAAAACAAATAGCGCGGCGTTTTTCGCCGATACCGGCGCGATACCTTCGTCGGGAATCGTTGCCGTACGGGGAGGGGAGTACGGCGCCTCATCCGCTCCTTGGTCTCGCTTGGTCTCGGCGAAAACCGCCACGCTATTTGGGCGGGGCTTCGGGGTTTGTTTTTTTGGTTTAGAAGCGTGCTTGCAGGGCGGTGCCTAGGCCGAAACGCCAGGGATCTTGGAAGACGCGGAGCGATGCGGTGCCCTCGGTGGGATCGCGGACGACGAGCGTTCCGTTGTTGTCGCGAATGAGCTGCGCCCAGATGACCGCGCTCACGATGCCAGAGAGATCCCACTTGAGGCTGACGCGCGCTTGAACAATCGGGGTGCGGTCTCTGTCGAGTGGCAGGATCGACTCATCCCCTTGCGAGCGCACGACGATCACGCGCGAGCCCGGCAGCGCGCCGTCCTTGAACTCGCTCTTGAAAGTGGACGGCAACTGCACGCCGCCGCCGATACCGGGCGTGAGGTGAAGCGATGGGATGTGATAGTCCGCGCTGAGCGCACCGAAGAGCTCTGGTGAGGTGGAGGCGCCGTTCGGGAGCGTCTGGAAGGGGATGAACCCAGGGACGTTGCGGACGACATAGTTCAGGTTGCGCACGATGCCGGTGGCGCTGATGCGAAAGTAGCCAGCGTTCACGACG
Source organism: Myxococcales bacterium (assembly GCA_025362165.1). GTDB lineage: Bacteria > Myxococcota_A > Polyangia > Polyangiales > Polyangiaceae > JANYHY01. The sequence goes on from JANYHY010000662.1 coordinate 3,171, forward strand.
GCCTGAAGCGCGCCGGCGTACGCGACCTGATCGGTCGTCTTGCCTGCGGTGTCGTAGTCCTTGAGGTGCTGCGCCAAGACGTTGCCCTCCCCGGACACGCTCCAGGACACGCGGTCCGGTTCGTAATGAGGGAGCGTGAAGAGCGCCATCGGCGACATCGGATCGTTGCGATACAGCAAGTAGTCGAGCGACTGCGGCACGGGCATGTTGTCGTGCACCACGATGCGCGCAGAGGTGCCGTACGTGTAGACGTTCTGGCCGCGCACGTCCTCGAGATCGAACTTTCCCTGCTGGAAATAGCCGCCGCCGAGATCGAAGCGGAAGTTCTTCGTCGCGTCCACGCCTACGCCGCCGAGCCAACCAAAGTTGGACTCGCCCACGCGCACGGTCTCGACGTCGTTCTCTCCGCCGGGGTTGAGCACTTGCTGCGGCTGGATGATCGTCGCGGTCTTGAATCCCGCGAACGCGTAGAAGCGATCCGGGAGATCGAACTGCAGCTTGAGGCCCGGCGAGCTGCCCTGGATGCGCGGGAAGATCGACTGGTTGATCGCCGCCGCCGTACCGCCCCACGAGATGTCATAGAGGTAGCCGAGGCGAAAGCGATCGGTGTCGAGCGGGAAGAAGGTCGCGCTGAATCCTTCGGGCTTCCTGTCGTCGCCGCCGGTTCGATAGAACAGTCGGATGTAGGAGCCGGCGTCGTAGAGCGCGGAGTTCAGGTTGCCCGTGTTCGCCGCGAGCGCCGCTAGATCGAAGCGCAGGACGATCGCCGCCTCAGTGTCGAGGTTCTTGATGAAGCCCGGCATCTTTTTGTACATCACGAGGTGAGTGAGGTTCTCGCGACCCGCGAAGCGCGAGTTGAGGTTGTCGAAGAAGAGGCGGTATTGCGGGCGTTCGCCGATCGAGAACGTCGGCGAGAGCGGGATGAGCGCGCCGGTGTTCGACGCGAGCGCGGCGAGATCGAAGCGCAGGACGAGCGCGGCCTCGGTCGTCATCTTGTCGATGAAGCCCGGCATCTTTTTGTACATCACGAGGTGCGTGAGGTTCTCGCGACCGCTGAAGCGGGAGTTTAGCGCGTCGAAGAAGAGCCGATACTGAGGACGGTCACCGATCGAGAACGTGGGCGAGAGCGGGATGAGCTGGCCGGTCGGGTGAAGAAAGTCGTCGTCGCCGAAGGTCCACGAGAGGCGCGTGTCCATGAAGTTGCCCGGAGTCTGACCAGGC
>JANYHY010000676.1 GCA_025362165.1 Myxococcales bacterium
TGGCGCTCTGCTCGGGCTCTCCTCTCTCTTGATCGCTCTCGCAGGCGCGGCGCTCATCGCGGGCTTGTTTCTGCCGCTTCGACGACTGCTGGCAAGTGGCTACTCCCGCCGAACATGGCTGCTCGATCCTGCGATGACGGGAGGACTCGCCTTTGGAGTCGCGTGTTCGGCGTTCGCGTTTGGTGTTCGCGGAGGCGACACTGGCGGCGACGGCGCTTGGCCGCTCGGAGTGTTCGGAGTGCTCAAGCGCGATGAGCTGGATTTACGTCCGGTGTTCGCGCTCGTCACGCTCGCGATCTGCGCGTACGCGGGGACTCTGGCGTTGGCGCGTCGCCCGCCGCGCGTCAATCTGCTGCTCTCTGCCGCCCTCATTGCGGTCGGCGTGGCCTCGACGTCACGCGCCGCCGTCTCGCTCAACACGACGCCGAACGTCGCGCGCGGTCTGGAGCGCGGCGCACCGCTCGGCCACATGTCGCTCGCGTTGCTGAGGCGCCTCACCGATCGCGATCACGACAGCGCCTCGGGTCTCTTCGGTGGTGGCGACTGCGACGATCGAGATCCCAAGCGCGCGCCGTTCTTGATCGACGAGCCAGGAAACGGCCTCGATGAGGATTGCTCTGGAGCAGACACCCCCAAGCCTGCTGCTCCGGTCCAAGTTGTGGAGGTGAAAAAGACGTTCGAGCTCCCCGCGGATCTCAACGTCGTCTTGATCACGATCGACACGCTCCGCCCGGACGTGGGCTTCATGGGCTACGCCAAACCAACCACGCCCAACCTCGACGCGCTCGCCGCGCGCGGCACCGTGTTTGATCACGCGTACTCGCTCGCGTCATACACCGGCAAGAGCATCGGCCCGATGATGATCGGCAAATACCCGTCGGAGACGGATCGCGACTTTGGTCATTTCAACACGTATTTCTCGGGCGATCGCAACGTCGCCGAGCGACTGCGCGCGGACAAGGTGAGGACGTTCGGCGCCGCTTCGCACTGGTACTTCCAACCGTGGAGCGGTCTGTCGCGCGGGATGGACGACTGGGACATGAGCGCGCAACCTCGGGAAGGGCAGGGCGACAACGACACCTCAGTGACGAGCAAGCAGCTCAGCGACGTCGCGCTGCGTTTGCTCGCCAAGCCCGAGAACACGAAGTTAGCGCAGGGGGGCCGCTTCTTCATGTGGCTCCACTATTTCGATCCGCACGAGCAGTACATGCCGCACGAAGGCGCGCCGGATTTCCACGCGGACGGCGAGGTCGCCACGCGCGCGCAATACGACGGCGAGGTCTGGTTCACCGATCAGCACATCGGGCGCGTGCTGGACTACATCCGCGAGCAGCCGTTCGCAGACAAGACCGCCATCATCGTCACGAGCGATCACGGCGAGGCGTTCGCCGAGCACAACATGAGCTGGCACGGCGTGGAGCTCTGGGAGAGCCTGATTCACGTGCCTCTCGCCGTGTACGTGCCAGGTCAAGAGCCGCATCATGTGGCGAGCAAGCGCAGTCACATCGATCTTGTCCCGACGATCCTCGAGCTCATGCACGTCTCCGGGAGCGCGATGGCGGGCCGCTCACTCGTGGCGGACGCAATCGGCGACGCAGCGCCCGAAGAGCGAGACGTGCTCGTCGACATGCCGGCAGGTCCGTACACGATGATGCACAAGGCGCTCATCGTCGGGCCAACGCCCGGCAAGAAGCTGATCTGGTTCGGCGGCACCAACTATCAGCTCTTCGATCTCGCGAGCGATCCCGACGAGCTCCACGACCTCTCTAGTGAGCCGGAGCAGCTGACCCCCATGCTCGCCGCGTTCGAACGCGCGCGGGGCAACCTCAAGGAGATCGAGGCGAGGCCAGTCACTCCTTGAAGAGCGCGGGCAACTCCGACAGTGAGTCGAGCAAGTAATCTACCTTGAGCGTCGCGAGGCGTTCTTTTGAGTGGAAGCCGCCGGCGACCGCTACGGTGGTCGCCCCAGCCCCGATGCCCGCGCCGACGTCCTGCGGACCGTCACCGATCATCCAGACGCTCCGAGGGTCGCCGGTCCAGCCCACCCGGGCTACGAGCGCATGGATCGCAGCGGGGTCGGGTTTGAGGGGTCCGTCGCCTCCGCCTGTGACGGCCGCGAACTTCTCGCGGACGCCGAGCGCATCGAGGATGGCGAGCGCCACCTTCGTGCGCTTGTTGGTCGCCACGCAGAGGACGTGATCGGAGGCCAAATTCAAGGCCTCACGTGCGCCTGGCATCCAGGTCGTGTGAGTGATTGGGTGCGCCAAGTAGTGATCGATCAGCGGGACGAGCGCGTCATCGATGAGCGGGTCATCGCTCGGGCACCCGAGCGCACGCGAGAGAAGATTACGAACGCCATCACCGACGAACGTAGCGATCTCTTCCATGGGCAACGGTGGCCGCCCGACCGCGGAGAGGGCCACGTTGCACGCGTCCGCGATGTCGCGTCGTGAGTCGATGAGCGTGCCGTCGAGATCAAAGACGAGGAGCATGACTCTCTTCAAACGAAGGAGAACGGTAGAATATGATGATCGTCATCGACTTTGCCGTGAGCCTGGAGAAATCATCACGGTTGCCCAACGGCCGGCCGACGTGAATAGTACAACCGTTCGGGCCCGCGCGATCTTGCGCGAAGGCGAACCCCTTCGGAGGCACATGCGCCGCGTCATCGGGATCTGTGTTGCTTGGTTGTCGGTCGCGGGCCTCTACGCGTGCGGCGGCGACGTCATCTTGGTCGTGCACCAGGGCGCAGACGGCGGCTTGGATGGCGGCGTAACGCCTGATGGCGATCTGCCCGACACGACGCCGATTCCGCCCAACACGAACTACCCGGCGTTCAAGGTGGACGCGCCCCAGGTCGTCACTGGCGGCGGACCGCAGCTCCAGAACGCTCAGTTGGTCCCTGTGTTCTTCTCCAATGACGACGCGATGGCAGAGACCCAGCTCCTCGACTTTCTCGGGAAGCTCCCGAATTCGGCCTACTGGAAGCCGCCGACCGAAGAGTACGGAGTCGGGGTGCCGACGCTGAACCCCGCCGTCAAGCTCGCAGAGACCGCGCCGATGACGACCAGCGACATGACGATCCAAACGTGGCTCGACGCCAGGATCACCTCGAAGGATCTGCCCGCGCCGAACGCGAACACGCTCTACTTGCTCTACTATCCCGCGGGCACGACCATCACCGAGGGGCAGGGTCAGAGCTGCAAGACCTTCGGCGGCTACCACAACTCGATCGTGCACAACGGGCAGAACGTGGCCTACGCGGTGATGCCGCGCTGCGCGAACTTCGGTCCGCTCACGGGCATCAACGTCGTGACCGGCACCTCGAGCCACGAGATCATCGAGGCCACGAGCGATCCGTATCCGCAGCAGGATCCCGGCTACGCGCAGGTCGACGCTAACCACATCGCGTGGGAGTTCATCCTCGGCGGCGGCGAGAACGGCGACATGTGCGCCCAGTTCAAGGGCGTGTTCTACAAGCCGGCGGACATCGGCTATTCGGTGCAGCGCAGCTGGTCGAACAAGTCAGCGAAGGCCGGACACAACCCGTGTTTGCCAACGGACGGCACACCTTACTTCAACACCATGCCGCTCCTCACGGACTCGGTCATGATCGGCGGTCAGTTCAACACCAAGGCCGTGAAGATCCCGGTCGGTCAGTCCAAGACGATCGAGCTCGATCTCTTCAGCGACGCGCCCACTGGGCCCTGGTTCGTCGACGCCACGGACACCGCCTCGCAGCAAGGGCAGGCGGCGCAGTTGAGCTTCACCTTCGACAAGCAGTCCGGCCAGAACGGCGACAAGATCATGATGACCATCAAGGTCCTCAAGGCGAGCCAGTTCAACGCAGAGGCGTTCATCCTCACCTCGAGCGCAGGCAACCAAGACAACCTCTGGATAGGCCTCGTCTCCAACTAGCAAAGCGCGACGTTTTTCGCCGATACCGGCGCGATCCCGTCGTCGGGAATCGTTGCCGTACAGGAGTACGGCGCCTCATCCGCTCCTAGGGCTCGCTTGGTCTCGGCGAAAACCGCCGCACTTTGCGTGGCCACGTTTGTTGGCGTCGCGGACTCCGCCGGATTGGGTTGGCGTCGCGGACTCCGCCGGATTGGGTTGGGAT
>JANYHY010000698.1 GCA_025362165.1 Myxococcales bacterium
CGCTTGCGCGAGCTTCTCGGCGTGTTTCAATCGAGCGGCCTCTTGCTCGAGCTCGGTGTCCTCGTTGGGCCGAGGATCCAGCTCGTCGATCTCTTTGAGCTGGAACGCGAGGAAGTCTTCGCGGTCTGCGCGGCTCCGCTCTTTCTCGCGCGCCTCTTGGAGACTCCGTGCGGTCGCTGAGAGCACGTCGACCTCCGCGCCGAGTTTGTCTCGCGCCGCGTCGAGGCCGCCGAAGGCATCGAGGAACCCCATGTGCGTCGCCGGATCGGTGAGCGACACGCTCTCGTGCTGTGAGGCGATATCGCAGAGGTCCGTGGAGAGCTCGGCGAGCTGGGCGGCGGTGGAGAGCTTGCCATTGAGGAAGGCGCGACTCCTCCCCTCGCTCTGGACGAGCCGCCGTACCACCAGTTCACCATCGAACGGGACCCCCTGCTCCTCGAGCTTGGCTGCGACTCGCCCGACGCCATTTTTTTCTATTGAAAAGAGCGCCTCGACCTCCGCCTCCTTGGCCCCTGCACGAACGAGGTCCGGCCTGCTTCTGCCGCCAAGAACGAGACCTAGCGCGTCCACGAGCATCGATTTACCAGCACCCGTCTCTCCGGTAATTACATTGAAACGAGAGCCCAGCTCGAGCGTCAGCCGCTCGATCAACACCAGGTTCTGAACCGTGAGCGTTTGCAGCATCTTGCGCCCGAGCCTTTACCGCACCAGCCGTGACCCCGAAACGAGTGTTGACGATCCTGATGGCGATTCACTAGCGTAGAGACTCGCAAGTTGTCGTCGCCTCTGGCGAACAACAACACTGAGTCGGATTGGCCTTCGCCAGCCCAACTGCCGCGGGCGAAGTCGTCCTCCCGAAGCTCTCGTTATTTCGAGCACTTAAGTAGCGAATGCCCACCAAGACTCTCAAGAAAAAGACGCGGGGAACGGCGCACAAGACGCCTCCTTCGCCGTCGCGTGCTGGGTTGCCGAAGGCGGCCAAGGCCTTGACCAACGCGAAATCCGCCAAAACACGGCCCTCCAAGGTCGTGAAAGGTCCATCCTCTAAAGCCGCGCTCAAGCCGCCTTTGTCGAAGGTCGCCCCCAAAGCTGCGCCCTCTAATAAGGTCGCTCCCAAAGCTGCGCCCTCCAAGGTCGCTCCCAAGGCTGCGCCCTCCAAGGTCGCCCCCAAAGCTGCGCCGTCCAAGGTCGCCCCCAAAGCTGCGCCCTCCAAGGTCGCCCCAAAGGCTGCGCCGTCCAAGGTCGCGATCCCTCCGCCTTTGAAAGCTGCGCCGAAGGTCGCGGCTCCACTCAAGGGCGCACCGAAGCCAGCTCCGTCGAAGGCTGCTCCCACCAAGGCTGGTGGGCCGAAGCCGGCGCGCGATCCTCGGGTAGGTGTGTCGCGTGCCGTGCCCGAGGCGCCCAAGCCCCTCTCACTAGAGGAGCGCGTGATCAAGCTCGAGGGGCGACTGCAGAAGGCCGACTCGCTGTTTATCCAGCGCTACAAAGAGAACCTGGACATGTCGTGGATTCACCACGACAGCGCGCTCGAGGGCGTCGTTTATACGTTGCAAGAGCTGAAGGCCGCGATCGATCCGCAAGCAGCGCTCGAAGTGGACTCGAGCCTTCAACCCATCTGCGAGGAGATTCGACGCCACCGAGAGGCGCTCGAGTTCGTGCGCGACTACGCGGCGAAGCCGAAGCAGCAGCTCACTGTCGACACGATCAAGCAGATCTATTTGATCCTTCACCCCGAAGAGGGCGACCTCAAGACGGTGAAGTACCGCAAGGACATCCCGCAGCACCGCCTGTACTTCCACGAGTACACGGGCCCGGACAAAATCGCCTTTAAAGTGCGGCAGATCGTGGATTGGATCCATGATCCCGAGACGAAGAAGTCTCGCAACACGATGCGCATCGCGACGCGCGCTCACTACGATCTCTTGCGTGTGTTCCCCTTCACGACGGACAGCGGCAAGGTCGCTCGCCTCTTCATGAACCTCATGTTGCTGCGCGCGGGGCTGCCGCCTGCGGTCGTGCACTCGACGGAGCGCCAGCGCTACTACGACGCGCTCAAGGGCTCGAGCGCGGCGATGAATCAGATCGTGGCGGAGTCGATCGAGAACAACCTCGCCTCGATCGAGAAGCTGCTCGACAGTTACGAGGCGCAGCAAAGCGCCTCGCGATGAGAGCGCTGTGCTCAAGAAGCGCGTGATCCCGTGCCTGGACGTGCGCGACGGTCGGGTCGTGAAGGGCGTCGCGTTCGAGAATCTACGCGACGCTGGTGATCCTGCCGAGTGCGCGGCTCGATACGACGCGCAAGGGGCAGACGAGATCACGCTGCTCGACATCACCGCCTCGCACGAGCGTCGTGGAGCGCTGCTTGATGTCGTGCGCAAGACCGCTGAGCAAACTTTCACGCCCCTCACCGTGGGCGGCGGCGTGCGCGACGAGGCCGACGTGAAGGCGCTCCTCCTTGCGGGCGCGGACAAAGTGAGCATCAACACGCGCGCCGTGAAAGAGCCTGAGCTCGTCGAGCGTTGCGCCGGTGCATGGGGCAGCCAAGCGATCGTCGTCGCGATCGACGCCAAGCGCAGTGGCGCCTCGTGGGAGGTCTACTTGAACGGCGGCCGCACCGCGACAGGGCTCGACGCGATCCGTTGGGCGGAGCGCGCGGCTCAGCTCGGCGCCGGTGAGATCTTGCTGACGAGCATGGATCGCGATGGGACGCGCGAGGGCTACGATCTCGAGCTTTTGCGCGCAGTGGCCTCCGCCGTCGATGTCCCGATCGTCGCGAGCGGAGGCGTCGGCACGCTCGAGCACCTTCGCGATGGATTGTTGGCGGGTGCGGACGCCGCGCTCGCAGCGTCTATCTTTCACATGGGCACACACACCGTCGCGGAGGCGAAGACCTACCTCGCGAAGGAGGGCATCGCGGTGCGCCTCGAGGCGGCACGATGAGCGGCGCTCTGGACGAGTCCGTCACGCTCGACGACGTCAGCGCGATCGTCGCCCAAAAGCGTGTGCCTCTCGCGCCCGAGCTCGCAGGATATCTCGCGCTGGAGATCGCCGAGCAGTGCACCAAAGACGTCTCCGAGGTGGACCCGAGACAGGTCTACGTGAGCGAGGAGGGGAGCGTCGCGGTCGTGCGCTCTCGCAAGGTGTCGCCCGAGGGCGGAGCGGAGGCGTCGATCCGCACGCTCTTGGGCAAGCTGCTCGAGGCCGCTGGATCGCAGACGCCCGCCCTCGCCGCAGCGGCGCGTCGCAAGCCTGGTGGCGGCGTCGCGAGCTTGATCGAGGATCTCGAAGGCGCGCTGATCCCGGTCAATCGCGCGGCGGGACGGCGTGCGCTCGCGAGGCTCGCGCGTGAGGTGAAGCGCGTGCAGATGGGCGTCGGTCGGAACGCCTCGGTGTCGAACGAGCGACGCGCGTCGTCTCCCGCGATCAAGATCGAGCCTGGGCCGCAGCGACCACCAACGGCACCCGTCGCGTTCGAACAAGAGGAGAGCCCCACCACCGCGCGTCGCGACATCCCACCTGAGGTGATGGAGAACGCA
>JANYHY010000720.1 GCA_025362165.1 Myxococcales bacterium
GCTTCCGCGAGCCGAACGTTCTTCCAGACGGCCGCTATCTCGTGTCGTGGGCAGATGGCGCGGTCAACGATCTCAACCAATCCTCGCAGACTCCCCCCGACTTCGGCATCTACCTCTACGACCCGAAGACCGGTAAAAACAGCCTGATCTACAACGATCGCGGCACTTGGGATCTCGCGGCCACGCCGGTCGCGATTCGCAAAGAGCCTCCCGTGATCGGCGACCTGCAGCGCGCACCTGATGCGTCGCAGCCGGTCCGCCTCGGCTCGATCAACGTGCGCAACACGAGCCTCGACGAGACCGTGAAGGGCGCGCAGTTCGTGACCGACACCAAGCTCACCGACGCGCTCGGACAAGCGGTGAAGGTCCGCGTCATCGAGGGCTTCTCGAGCGAGGCCGCGAAGGGCGTCACGATGTTCGGCCTCACGATGCACGAGGGCGGCGCGGTTCTCGGCGAGGCTGATGTCTACAACGACGGCAGCTGGCTCGCGAACATCCCCGCCTACGTCCCGGTGCACTTGCAGCCGATCGACAAGTTCGGGCTCTCGATTCGTAGCCAAGGCACCTGGATTCAGGGCATGCCTGGCGAGGATCGCCGTTGCGTCGGTTGCCACGAGAACCGCACGGGACAGGGCGTTCCGGTGTTCGGCCAGAACCCGACGGTCGCCGAGCAGAAGACCGCGCAGAACCTCACCGAGGCCGTCAAAGATCGCGCGGAGTATCCCTGGGACGCGAACGACGACCCGAGCAAGAGCTACGTCCAGCAGATCCTCACCGCGAAGTGCGTGCAGTGCCACAACGCGACGACGAACGGCAACAAGCCGCAAGAGTTCTACACGGTCGCGATGACGAGCACGACGACGGGCACCACGTCGCAGTACAAGATCCCGCGCTTCGACATGAGCGCGACTCCGCTCGCCGTCTACTACGACCGCGCGGTGCGCACGTACAACACCTCGTACGTCTCGATCTTCTACCCGTCCGCGTTGGAGATGGGCAAAGTGAAGATCGTCTCTGGAACGGTCCCGCCGATGTGGGGCATCCCGGCGAATGCGCGCGGCTCGGAGATGATCGCGCACCTCAACGTGAAGGCAGCGGACAACACGACCGCGTTCCCGACCGCGACGCGACCGATGCACCCGGAGAACGTCGGCGTCACGCTGACGGACGCCGAGCGCCAAGCGCTGATTCGCTCGATTGACCTCGGTGGTCAGTACTACGCGCGTCAAAACACCCAATTCAAGCCCAACTCAAACGATCCGGTTGCCCCCGGCGCGAAGTACAACTGAGGAGATGACCATGCGACGCACCAATCTCGGAGCTCTCGTTTTCGGTACCATCCTCGCTGCCGCGACGTTCATGTCCGGCACCGACGCCAAGTCCGACGGCACGTCGAACGGTGGCGGTACGGCCGCGGTCTACGGCAACATCCCGGCGGACCAAGTGGAGTTCCTCTCCACGCCGGAACACATCATGACCGTCGCCACGAGCGGCGCTGGAGCGTCCGCCATCTGGGAGGCTCTCGAGCATGGTGAGTCGGTGGAGTGCTTGGACTGCATCCCCGTCGTCGAGCACTTGCTCTACGATCCCAACGCCGAGACTCGCGAGATCGCGGCTTGGTGGATGCGCAAGCGCATGTTCGGAGTGTTCGGTCCGGGCGAAGCGTACGAGCGCACGCTCAAGGTGTTGAGCACGGACGCAGATCCCACCAAGCGCGCGTATGCCGCTTACGCGGTCGGCGAGTTCCTCACGCTCGCGGGCGTCAAGCCGCTCGCGGACGCGATCAACAACGACTCATCTCCGAAGGTACGCGCCGCAGCAGCACACGCTCTCGGCCGCCTCAATGACGACGGCGGAGGCGCGCTCAGCAAAGCGATGACCGACAGCGACACGAGCGTTCGTCTCGCCGCCATCGGCAGCGCCGGCCGAGTGAACTCGTTCACCGACGTGGCCACCGCGACCAAGCTCGTCGGCGACTCGAGCCCGCTGGTCCGCCGACGCGGCGCTGAGCTCCTCGAGGAGCTGCACGCCAAGGACAGCGTGATGGGTCTCATCGCGCTCGTGCAATCCGACACGGACCCGCAAGTCCGAGCATCCGCAGCCCACGCGCTCGGTGTCCTCCACGACGCCTCGTCGAAGAGCACGCTGCAACACGCGGCGGACACGGACGCTGATCAGTTCGTCCGAGACCAAGCGACCATCGCGCTCCGACGCCTGTAAAATCAGCTCGACCTGATGACTCGATAACCATCGAATCAGCCTGAGATCGCGCTACAATCCAGCGACACAGCTCACGGGTCCGAAAGGGCCCGTTGGCTTTTCAGGAGGCCAGGATTTGCGCTCAGCTCTTTTCGCGGTGATCGGGTTCGCGACCTTCGCTGGCTTGTCGTCGAGTTCTTGCACGGTCCGGCAGCCCGACTCGACTACGTACTTCGATCGCACGGTCTCGCCCGTCCTGTCCACGTCGTGCGTGCGCGGTGCGGCTGCGGGGGCGTGTCACGTCGCGGACCCGAAGGGGAACGCATTCGGCAACCTCGACGTCGCCACGTTCGACGGCATCAACCACCGTCGCGACCTGCTCGCGAACTATGGGCCGTATGGACAGCCCGCGCTGCTCGTGAAGAACATCCCTCCCTTCACGGTGGACGTCCAATCGTTCGACGGAACCAAAGAGACCATCACCACGGACATCAAGCACGCGGGCGGTCCGATCCTCGACCCCACGGCTACGGGATACCAAGTGCTGCGTCGATGGATAGAGAACGGCGCGACCGCGAACAACTCTGGTGTGGCGCCGTCCACGCTCACGCGGCTCCCGTGCTCGACCACCATCGGCTCTGATCCTGCGTTCGATCCCACGAAGAACCAAGACCCCGCGACCGCTGATTTTAGCCAGTTTCGCGATCAGGTCGCGCCCGTCATCAAGGC
>JANYHY010000381.1 GCA_025362165.1 Myxococcales bacterium
ACGTAGAGGTCGCCGTTCTCGTTCATTCGGAGATCCACGCGACCATATCCGCATCCGCCCACTGCCGCATAGGCTGCTCGGCTCACTGCGCTCACACGCTCGTGCAGCTCGCGAGGGGCCGCGCCGTACTCCCAGAGGTACTCGCCGTCTCCGCCGACTCGAGACTCTCGCTCGTAGACCTCCCAGAGCCTGTCATACGAGAGGAGGCGCTCGTTCGCTGGGAGCGATGCGTGGAAGAGACGCTCCACTGGAGGATAGACCGAGTCTGCGCCGACGATGAGCGCCGTCAGCTCGCGCCCCTCGATGAAGCGCTCGACGAAGACTCCGCCGCTCGCGAGGTTCCAGCCTCGATAGCCCTTGTGAAGCTCGCGAATCTGAGCGCGCAATGACGCGTGGTCTTTCACGACCGATTTGACGGTGATGCCCATGCTGCCTGCGGACACTGCGGGTTTGACGATCAGCGGAGCGCCGAGGCGATCGAACACGTCGGCGTGATCCATCTCGTCACACCCGACAACGGCCCAAGGCGGTGTGCTCACGTTAGCGGCGTCGAACGCTCGCTTCATGTCGATCTTGGAGGTCGTGGCGCGATAGAACTCCGCGCTCGCTCCCGTGTAAGGCAGTCTCGCTACATTCAAGTAGTGAATGACGGATATTCCGGGGACGTCGTTGACCTCGTCGCCGTCGCATAGATTGAACACCACTGGCGTGTAGGCTCTCGCGGCCTCTTTGAATGCGTCAATCGCGGCGCGATAGGTCCTCAGCGTGACCACCGTCCATTGCCAGCGAACGCCAGCGCCGTCGAACACGCGCGCCAGCTCCTCGCGGCTCTGACTGTAGTCGCTGTAGTAGTCGATGGAGGGATCAGCCGTCTCCGCGCTCGGAACCAGCACCATGACGAACAACGGTTTATCGATCGCGCGCTCCAACAAGCGATGACGACACTACCATCAGCGCGAGGAGAGAGGCTCCGCTTGACCAACGTGAGCACCAAGGCGTAATTCGATCGAGTGAGCTGCGCGCACGGGATCGTCGATTGTGAGTCTGCGTTCACCGTGGACGCCTCGCGCGTCACGTTCGGGCGGGGTTGCCTCCGTGAAGTGGGCGCTCGCGCCAACGCCTTGCGGATGGGTCGTGTCGGCCTGTTCACTGACCTGAGAGTGCGCGATCTCCCTATTTTCGAGGCGGTTTGGCGATCGTTGCAGAGCGCACGCATCGACGTCGTCGTATTCGACTCTGTGCGCGTGGAGCCCACGGACGAGTCATTGCTCGAGGCCGCGCGCTTTGCGAGCGAGGCGAAGCTCACCGGCTACGTCTCACTCGGAGGAGGGTCGGTCATCGACACGTGCAAGGCGGCGAACCTCTTCGCGTCGCACCCTGCGGAGCTGCTCGACTATGTGAACGCGCCAGTCGGATTGGGCAAACCGATTCCAGGCGCGCTTCGACCGCACATCGCTTGCCCGACGACCTCCGGCACTGGCAGCGAGGTCACTGGCATCATCATCTTCGATCTGCACGCGCTCTCGGTGAAGACGGGTATCGCGTCGCCCATGATCCGGCCGTCCGAGGCGCTCGTCGATCCCGACGCGACGCGCACGCTGCCAACCGAGGTCGTCGCGGCGAGCGGCATGGACGTGCTCTGTCATGCGCTCGAGTCGTTCACGGCGCGACCGTTCGATCAGCGCGCTGCGCCTGCTACTCCGCTCATGCGTCCGATGAGCCAAGGTCGTAACCCTTGGAGCGACATCGGCTGCCGCGAGGCCCTGCGATTGATCGGCTTGTTCTTCGAGCGCGCCGTGCGAGACACCACTGACGACGAGGCGCGGCAACAGCTCATGTGGGCCGCTACGCTCGCGGGCATCGCGTTCGGAAATGCGGGAGTGCACGTGCCCCACGGGATGTCTTATGCGGTCGCTGGGCTCGTACGCGATCATCGGCCGAGCGGGTATCCGACCGATCATGCGATGGTGCCGCACGGCGTCTCGGTCATCGTGAACGCGCCGAGCGTATTCCGTTGGACCGCACCTACGAGCCCATCGCGTCACCTCGAGGCTGCCGCTCTCTTGGGTGAAGATACGCGCAGCGCGGAGCCTGCGGACGCTGGGGACCTGCTTGGGTCACGCCTCGTCACGCTCATGCGAGGCGCGCTCGTACCGAACGGGCTCTCGGGCGTTGGTTACGGCGCGACTGACGTGCCAGCTCTCGCGCAAGGCGCGCTTGCCCAACAGCGCCTCTTGCAGAACGCGCCGCAGCCCATCGACGAAGAGACGCTGAAACGTCTATTTCTTGGGGCGATCAGCTACTGGTGACTCTGCGATCTTCTCGAGCGCCTCGCGCACCGCAGCAGGGATCGCGACTGGCTCGCGGGTCGCACGATCGACGAAGCAATGCGCCAAGGTCCCGTGAGCCACAGCGGCGTCGTGCTTCTCGCGGAAGATCCCGATACCCCAAATCACAGAGCGGTTGCCGACCTTGTCGACCCGCACTCCTACTCGGATGCGCTCCGGATACGAGACGGGCGCGTGGTAGTCGCACATGGAGGCGACGACGACCGCAATCACCGGAGAGCGCCCGATGTCGTGCCCAGCGCGCGCGATCAAGTAGAGGTTCGCAGCAGTGTCGAACCAACTGTAGAACGTGACGTTGTTGACGTGCCCATACACGTCATTGTCATTCCATCGCGTCGTGATCGGCGTGAAGAATCGGTAGTCCTTGGCGCTCGTCGGCTGAGAGGGCATCCACTACGCATATCACCGACCTCATCGATTCTCGCGCTCGGTCGCAGCCACCGGTCCAAGTAGACTATGCTGGTCGCATGTACCGGTGCGGCAAGTGCGGCAAGGATAACCAAGACCACTACCAGTTCTGTCTGGGCTGCGGCGAGGGCGCTTCGAGTGAACCGCGCGCGCGCAGACCCGAGCGGTCCCAGGAGCCCAACCCAGGTGACATTCAATGTTCAGCCTGCGGTGTCTACAACTCTCCGAACTATGCGTTCTGTCTGAGCTGCGCGTCGGCGCTTCAATCGAGCCAGACCTCCGCCACGACCTTCAGGGACTTCGCGCCGCGCATCGCGTACGCGCTCTACATCGCACATCAGCAGGTCACGACTCGCCCAGATCACCACGCGCACGTCGCGATCATCGCAGGAGCTATCCTCGCGGCGGCGCGCTCTCTCCAATCCGGAGTCGCCCCTGGTCCAACCGTCCTGGGCCAGGCAGCCGCGATCGCGATCCGTGATGGTGGACTAGTCAACGAAGATCCGCTCGTGATCGCTTATGGCCAGATTTACGACTTCAGCCAGCGATATGGACACCCGACTCATCCGCGCGACGACGCTGGTCTCGCCGCAGCCGCCAATGATCCCGAGCTCGCGGGCCGCGCGCAAGCCCTCGCCGACGCACTGCGAGCTCGCTAGCCATTCCGTGATCAGAGGCCGTACTTGTTCTTCAAGTAGCCTTCGAGCCCAGACTGATCGTTGCCGCTCAACTGGCCCTTCACGGCGAGCACCTCTGCGATGTCTCCGTTCATGCGTGTGAACGCGGCGTCGCCGTCCGCTCCGATGCGCGCAGCCGTTCCGACCGCATCGACGTTGGCGTTGCACTGGGCTTGTTGGGAGACTTGTTGGCCGTCCACGCGCAGTGACAGCGTGCCTCCCACTCTCTGCACGGCGAATTGGTGCGGCTTGAGTGTGTTGTAGGGCGAGCTGGTGGAAGTGACTTGACTGCCTTGCGTGGAGACGATGCCGAAGAGTCCCAACGCGGGAGTGTTGTTCTGAATCCCCGGTTGATTGCCATAGAGCGCTGGACCCGTCTGTGTTGGCGGGTTGTTCTGCCAGCCGAACGCCGCCTTGGAGTACAGGAGCGCCGAGCCGCGTGAGAGTCCGTCTGATGGAATGTTGTCGAACTGGCCGACCACTACGACATAGAAGTCCCCAGTGTTCCACTGCAAGCTGGCCGCGTCGTTGATGAGCACCATGCTCCCATTGCTGTTTTGCCCGCCGCCGCCCTTGTCGAAATGGAGCGCTGGCAGCGAGTTGATCACGCCGTTGTTGACCACGGGCTGCCGCCCGCTGATGAACTGGGAGGCGTCGTTCTTGAAGCTGGTCTGATCCGCCCATTTTTGAACGTGCCCAGCGTTCGCTTGAACGCCCTTGGCAGCGTCCAGCCACAGCACGAGCCCGTTCACGCCGCCTGGATTGAAAGGTTGCGAGTTATCTGGGCCACCGCTGTCAACCGGGGTCGCATCGGCTCCAATACCAGTGTCGTTGGTGCCTGTGTCTTGACCGCCATTGGCATCGCTGGTCGTCGACGAGTCCGCGCCCCCTTCATTGCCAGGGAGCGGGATTTGGACCGAATCATCGCCCCCGCACGCACAGACCAAGAACGTGATCGTCACCGCAGTCAACGCGACAGGCTGAGCTCTCATGAGAACCTCCAAGGAAAGAAAGACACCTTAAGCTATCACGACTACGGAAGTGCACCTGCATCAACAATCGAGAACGCCGTTTGACCTACCTGCATGCACTCACCGCGGTGCGTCGGCGTTGGCGACGTCCTTCAGAGGTACCCAGACACGCAATGACCCGGGAATACGGCGGAACACCACCGCCCCACACAGTAGTTGGCGCAGTCGGAGTCACTCGCACATGGCTTGGCGAGGCACTTCTGAGAGATGCAGGTGAAATTCGCGCTGCCACAATCCGAGGGCTGCGAGCATGGTGATGCGGTGCACCGATGAGTCGCGTCGCACGTAAGGCCTGGCCCACAGTCTTGGTTCGACGAACAGCCCTCGTCACAATAGTAGTGCTGATAGAAGTCTCGCGGATTGCAGTCACACGGGGATGACGCGCGGTTTCGGCTGCAGAGCATGTTCGTGCCCGCATCCATACAGTCCTGGTCCGCCGTGCACTCGTTCACCTTTGCTTTGGGGGCCGTGCACTGGCTTCGACACATGGGAGGCAAGACGGTCGCGGCACAACCACCGCCACCCGGACAGTCGTCGTTAGTGTGACATTCGCCTGGAGCGAGCCCCGAGTCGTGGGCCCCTGCGTCGCGCCCCGCGTCCATGTCAACGCTTGCAGTTTTCGACGTGCCGCACGCCATGAAGCCCAGCCCGATGAGGCACATGCGGTTGAACATTCATACAACATAGTCGATTTCGAGATCTCTCGAACGCACAGTCATGGCGCAGCTCTCAGCACGGCCGGTCGGCTGTCTACTCATCCACGACGTCGGGTGGTGCGTCGAACGAGCCCGTCTCGGGTGAACTCAAGGTGTCGGCGTCCCATGCGCCAGGCGGCGTGCACTTGGCGCCTGGCGGTACGACGAAGTCCTTTGCAAAGACGGTCCTGCAACAGTCGTTGATGCTCACGCTCGCCTTTGTCGTCGCCGTCGTCTCATCGTTGAACTTCGCCGTGATCGAGCAATCCTCAGAGCGCAGGTCGCCGTCGAACATGCATTCACCATGCTGACAGCTCACATGGCTCACGCAAGTGGTGGTGAACGAGACGATCTCGCAGGAAGCGCTCACGCTGAGTTTGCTCCCACAGTCCGACATACCGCATTGAGATCGCGAGTTGGTGCAGGAGGCCAGCGCGTTCACTGCACTGCCGACCAGCAACATGAGGGAGAGAAATTGATGCCGCCTTCGGCGGACAGCAACGGCCTTCGGCGAGTAGAGGTGCCGCTGGCACGCCCCAATTCGAACGAGGATTGTCATCACGGAGGGCAACCTGGCTGCTCTTCTTGCATCCATACTCCGCGCGCACACTTTTGGACGAACGCGCCGCAACACCCAGGCGGGTACTCACAACGCGCCGTGGGATCGCTGCACGCGGTTCCGAGCCGAGGGCGCGTCGCGCATGCCGGGTCGGGAGCGAAGCAGTACCAAGCCAACGTCGACGCTAATTTCCCCACCTTGCATGGGGCGCAAACGCAGTCCACGCCCGCGTCGGGATACTCGCAGACCTCGGGCCACGCCTGCGAGTTGCATGCGCCTGCGGGTGGCGAAGTCGGACACGTCGCTTGAGTCGGACAGGAAATAAGGCTGCGGGTGTCGCGCCATCCTCCATCGGCCAGACAGCTCTGAGTTCCCCCGCACAATGGTTGAGTACTCACGTTGTACTCGCAGACCAGTCCTGGTTCGCACGGCAGCAGAGTTGGTCCCATGACCGGCGTTGGCGGACACGCGTCGAGCATCGATTGCGGACCGTCGTGACCCGCGTCGGATGGAGCGCTCGTGATCGCTCCGCACCCTGCGCCGAGCAGCGCGAGCGCGATGAGCGTGCGGTCAATCCCCACTAGCGTCATTTCCACTCGAGGCGTCCGCAAACGACGTCGTGCACGTCCCGACTCCGCCGTCGACGACGCAACGCACGCTCGCTTTCACGTTCCAGGATCCTGCGCTGGAGCCGCCTCCGTTCGTCCCATCGTCTGCGACGGTCCAGTTCGGCGGTCGACCACACTTGTACGTGCAAACGGAGAGGAACGCTGCCTCGGCGTCTTCTAGCGCGGGCAGTGCCTGCTTGTTGACTCCGAAATCGGCCAGTGATCGCGCGCAGTCGCGGACGTGTACGAACACCGTGCACTCCGATGAGCTCACACAGGTCTTGTCTCCAAGCTTCACGGGCGACGGATATTCGAACAAAGCACACCCACTATCGCCGACGCCCGCGTCGCTGAGGCTCGCGTCTTGAATCGCAATTGCGGCGGTGGTTCCGCAAGCGGTGGTCAAAAGGACGAGGGCGATCGACGGCCGCATCCCTTCACTGTACTGCGAACAGCCTGTACGATCTCGTAGCTCGCAAAATGAAGTACGCCGTTCTCGTCTCGTTCTTCGGCATGGCGTGCGGCCAAAGCAACGCGCCTGTTGCGACGGAGGCCGGCGCCGACGGACCGTCGTGCAAGTGGACCGCCTGGGACGGCACCCATGTCGTGTGCCCAAACCACACATGCTGCAGGCCTGGCCTCTCTGGCTCGGCGTGGTGCAACGCCTGGTGGTGCGACGACGCAACGTCGAACGCTTACCACCAGTGCACGTCGCTACCTTGCTCAGCGCAACCAGACGCAGGGTCGGATTGACAAGCTACGGTGATGTTACGTTGGGCGCATAGAGCGCTAGCGAATGAATCAACGGGTGAGGCGCAGAGGGTGACTCTTGGGCCGAGAGGCAATAACTCACATTCATACCCGATGACCCATATTGCCATTGGATGGCACCGCTGAACCCTTGCGCATAACGCTCTTCTGGGCTCGCGCTCGCGCAGGACGTCATCGCGGGATCGCAGCCTAGATCGAGCTCTATTGAGAAATTGGGAGGAGGCTTTCCCAGGTCGACCATCGTGTTGGCTGGTGCCTGAGCGCGCCAGAGTACGGAGAACAGCGCCTGATAGGCAGAGGTCGCCACCGTGAGCTCAGCCGAGTCGCAGCAGTTCAACGCGAACGCCTTACCAGTGGCCTTCACTACTGTGATCTCGGCTCCGTTCACCATCATCCGCGGACTCGACCCGCTGCAAAAAGCGCCCGCGTCGAACGGCGGCAACCGCGCGTCTACCGCAGCGTCTGCGATCGATCCGTCGGGTTGCGGCCCGCCGTCCGTGTTCGCGCCGCCGTCAGCGTTCGTCAGTGATCCGCCGCACGCGGCGCAAAAGAAAGCCAAGGCAAGATAACGAGTCATTGGTTTAGAGATGAAAGAGCGTGTTGACCTTGCCGCTCCAAAGCGACTTGCCATTGCGGTCCAAGACCTTGACCGAGTATTGCTCGCCGACCTTCGCGTCCACCATGCCGAGGTCGTCGTCTTGCGGGCCGACCATCACCATCGGGTGAATCTGGCTGCGCGACCATGTGTCCACCGTGATGGTGATCGTGTGCGTGGTGTTGTTGGTCGTGTGCTTGATCGTCGTCTGCAGGTCGATGTACTGCCTGGTGTAGCGGAGCTCGAAGCCGTACGCGCAGTCTTGCGGCAGGTTGCTGATGCCACACCCGCCGTCGAACGACACGTCCGAAACCGAAGGAGTGTAGTGGTACTTCGTTCCCAGCTCGTCTGCAGACTGACCGACTCCCATATCTGCCGTGGAGTCTGCGGTGGAGGCAGCGCACCCCATCGTGAGAGGCAGAGCGATGAGAGCGAGCGTTGCGACGTTGATCAGCTTCATGGGAAGTCCTCGTGGTGGAGATGTAGGGCAGCCTCCTACCTCTACCCGCGGGACATGTCAACGGCTTCTCAATCCGAGCTAGTTTTACCCGGGCGATAATCGAAAAGACCGTGCTGTTTGACGGCTGCGAGGACTTTGGGCGGGACGCATGGCTCCCACCGCGGGTCGCCTTGGCGGATCATCTTCAAGACGTCGTCGGACACGATGTGCAGATGCTCCACGTTCGCGTCGGGCACGTCCGCGAGCTTGTCGTTGTCGATGAGGAATCGAAATAGACTCTTCAAATTCGCTGGGAGCTCGGCCTCGAAGTCCTTCAAACGCAAGAGCTCTTGGGTGCCCGGCCTCCATGCTGGGTACACATAGATCTTCACGTTGCTACCAAAGAGCGACGCGAAGCACTCTAAAATCCCGCCGCGAAGATCCTCATAGGTCTTCTCCTCGAAGACCTTTGCGAGTGCATGGATTCCCATCGCGATGCCAATCTTCTGGCCCTGCGTGATCTTGGATAGGTAGTTCACCAATCGATAGTGCTCGAAGTAATTGGACACCAATACGTTCTGTCCGAGTGAGCACAAGATCTTCGCGCGATGAAGGAAGTCCTCCTCGTCGATCTCGCCGTCGGGACTCAAGTCGTGGAGAGTGAGCTCCGAGATCTCGATGACGTTCGAGGCGGACGTCAGGCTCCTTCTC
>JANYHY010000765.1 GCA_025362165.1 Myxococcales bacterium
CATTGGCGAACTTGCCGTCGCCCGAGCCTTTGAGGAGCATCGGCGGGATGAAGTTGGGTGGAGGGTAGTTGAACGTGCCTGGCAAAAAGTCCAAGACGCCATCTTTGTCATAATCAAATAGCGTGGCAGTCGCCGGACTGAAGCCTTTTACTTTGTCGAGGTCGCTGCCATTGGCGGCCAAATGGAAATGACCCTTTCCGTCATTGAGCATCACGCCGCCAGGATCGTCCGAGGGGCGGCTCGCGGCGGGATCGCCAGGATCGCTCGGGCCTACGACGACATCGACAGTCCCGTCATTGTCCACGTCGCCGAAGCTCGCCACGCCGAACGCGTAGCCGCCCTTGCCATCGCGCGTGTCCAAGAGGTGAGAGTCCTCGGTCGCGTCCACGAACACGCGCTTCTTGCCCGACGGATCGGCGGGGTCGGGGCGATTCATGAACAAGTTGCGCGTGCGCGCGCCTGCAGTGTCGCGGCGCCCACCCGTCCCGGGTGTCGGCCGAGTTGGAAAGCCTTCGCCACCCGTGACGAGCAAATCGGGATATCCGTCTCCGTCGACATCCGCCGCGCGAATTGAGCCGCTCGTCGGTGCAGAGTTGGGATCGCCACCTTTGGGAAGGACTGTGGCGGTCACGTCCTTGAACCACGGCGCGGCGTGCGGACCAGGCGTCTTGCAGATCGCCGGAGGCGGCTTGGGCCCTGTGTCTGCAGCGGCATCCGGGACTGCGGTCACCGCGCTGGAAGAGTCACAGCCAGGCGCGAACAAGAGCGGTAGCGTGATTGTCGCGAAGGAGACGCAAAGAGTGATTCGACGGAGCGAGACCATGTTGCACCCTTGGGTAAGGAGAAGCCCACTTCACAACAGTCGAGCTTCTTTTTCGCGTTTGAGCAATGCCCAGCCGTCGCCTTGCGCGCGGGCGCCAGGGAGCGCAACGTGTACACTCGACCCTCGTGGCCTCACGTCCGCTGATCGTCGCGCTGGCCATTGCGTGCAGTGTGCATGGATGTTCGGCTGATGCTCCGCCCGCGGCGAAGACCTGCGCAGACCTCTCGCCTCTTGATGAAGCGGCGAGTGTCGCGAGCCTCAGGTTCGCGGGGTTGAGAGAGAGCAACGAGCAGTCCTCGATCGCGCTGTCCGAGTACTTCGACCCTTGCGCTTCGAATGCGCGCGTCCTTTTGGTTCGCGTCGTCGCGGGCTGGTGTGGGACGTGTCGCTGGCAAGCCGAGCATACACGCGAGCTCTTGGGTGCTGCGTTCTCGGATCGGGTGGAGCTGATCGACGCAGTGATCGCGAACGACGACAACTCGCCAGCGACGCTCGGAGACCTCGCGTCGTTTCGGAAGTGGATCGTCCGCACGGGGGATCGCACGCTCGTGGCGGATCCCAACTTCTCGCTCGCGACACTCTTGCCCGCGCGCATGACGCTCCCGATCTCCATCCTCATCGACCGGCGGACGATGAACGTCGTAGACGTCGTCGACGAGACGGACACGACCAAGCTCTCGGATCGAATCGCGACGGCGCTCGCCAAACTGGACGGAGCGGCCGCGCCGCCTCCGACGAAGACGACGCAGGTGGATGGCCGGTTCGCGCCGTGGGAGGTGGACATGATGCGCGACATGGCCACACCCGGAGCGCCGCCGTTGGACGACTCGAACGCTCACGGAGACGACCCGCTCGCAGCGAGCCTCGGCGAGGCGCTCTTCTCCGAGACCGGGTTCTCCGCGAACGGCAAGGTGGCATGCTTGACATGTCATTCACCAGCCAAGGCCTACACGGACGGCCTCGCGAACTCGATGGGCGTAGGCAAGACGGATCGGAACGCGCCGTCCATCTCGCTCGCGTCTCATTCGCCTTGGGATTTCTGGGATGGTCGCGCGGACTCGCTGTGGAGCCAGGCGCTCGGGCCCATCGAGGCGCCCAAGGAGATGGGGTCTTCGCGCCTGCGTGTCGCGCATTGGATCGCTGAGCATCATGCCGTTGCTTATGAGGCGACCTTCGGCGCGCTGCCTGCGCTCTCGGACACCCAGCGATTTCCACCGGACGGACACCCGATGGACCCCGCGTGGGAGGGCATGTCGACCGATGATCAGCGCGCGATCAATCGTGTCTTCTCCAACGTGGGCAAGGCGATCGCGGCGCACGAGCGAGCGATCCGCGTGCAATCGAACGCCGTCGATCGCTATGTTGCGGGCGACACTACGGCGCTCACGGACACGCAGAAAGACGGGCTCCACGCGTTCTTCACCGTGGGGTGTGCGCAGTGCCACTATGGACCACGACTGACGGACGACGCCTTCCACGCGCTGCGGTTTCCGACGGGTCGCGTGGACATTGCGCCGGACCGTGGTCGCATCGATGGCGTTCCGCTCCTGTTCGCGAGCCCGTTCAATCGTCACGGTGCCTTCAGCGATTCAATGACGAGTCAACCAATCGCAGCGGCGGCTCCGTCAATGCTCGGCGCGTTCAAGACACCGACGCTGCGTGGCTTGCCGCGCACGGCACCCTACGGACATGGCGGCACTTTCGCGACGCTCGACGACGTGCTCGCGGTCTACGCGCGAGGGGGCGATCCTAGCGAGCCGCTCGCGGTCGGCGTTCTCGAGCCATGGCTCATACCCTTCGACGCACCCTCGACTTCAGCGCTGGCTGCTCTGATGGACGTGATGGATGCGGACCCGCAAAACTAGCAATCGTTCGACGGAAACGCGGCGCTACGGCCAGTAGCGCGCCATGACTACGTCGTCGATCGGAGTCTTTGCGAAGCCCACGCCGACGATCTTTCCGTCGCTCTGACGCAATAAGTGTCGCCACCATTGTCCATCACCGCCGGTGTTCGTGGCCGCGCGACCTGTCCCGTTGAACGACGCGTCGAGCGAGCCATCGGGCATCACCCGCGCGACCAAGAAGGCCGGAGCCCCGCCGTAGGTGCTCCCGCCACCGATCAGGATCTTGCCATCCGGCTGGAGCAGCAGAGGGTCGTTGCCCACGCTCGCGGAACCACCAGGCGTGACCCATCCAACGCCGGCGAAGGTCGTGTCCAGCGCGCCGGTCGCCGTGAACCGAGCGATCGTGAGCTCGCTCGGAGTGGTCACTGTGGCGGTGCCGCCGACGACGATT
The DNA here is from genome assembly GCA_025362165.1 of Myxococcales bacterium. Lineage (GTDB taxonomy): Bacteria > Myxococcota_A > Polyangia > Polyangiales > Polyangiaceae > JANYHY01. The sequence goes on from JANYHY010000765.1 coordinate 3,119, forward strand.
CGGCCGTCTGGCTGCAGGAGCAATGCTTGACCCCGATCGGTACCGCCTTGAAAGTCCACAGTCGTGACTCCAGCGTTGCCGAACGACTTGTCTGGAGTGCCGTCGGCGTTGCGGCGCCATAGGGTCCAGTCGTTCTGGTCCCAGCCCACAGCGACGACCTTGCCATCTGGCTGAACTGCGACGCTCGCCAACGCGCCACCCACTCCCGAGGTCACGCCGGTTCCAGCGAACGTCGGATCGAGCACCCCAGAGGGCGTCAATCGCGCGAGGGTCTGGATCCCCGAAGAGAGCGCGGCGACCATGATGCTGCCATCGCTCGCGAAGGCGATCGCGTTGCCGTTCGTGAAGTAGGAGGATCCAGACAGACCGAGGAAGATGCCGCCTTTGCCGAACGACGGATCGAGCTTGCCCGAAGCGTCATAGCGGATGACCGCGACGTCCACGTACTCATGATTGCCGACGACGACGATCTTGCCGTCGGGTTGAATCGCGACGCCGCTCGCGATGTCGAAGTCCGCCTTCTGCGTGAGGTTGGTCATCACGACGCCGCCGACTCCGAAGGTCGTGTCGACCGTGCCGTCTGCGTTGTAGCGAAGGACGAGGACGTCGTACGAAGTCGCGAGCTGGTTTGCGTCGCCGACGACGACGATCTTTCCATCCGCCTGGACCGCCGCTGCGGTGATGTCGATGGGTCCGTGGCCCTCCACGCTGAAGTCTTCGACGACGACGCCTCTCTTGCCGAACGTCTCGTCGAGCGAGCCCGCAGAAGGCGAGAGATGGATCGGTATCGTGAGCTCTTGCGAAGCATTGCCGCTCGAACCGCGGAGCACGAGCGACCCATCACCGAGAGCCGCGCGCGGCTCGGAAGAGACGGCGAGCACGCCTGTCGTCTCGGTGGCCGCGATCGTGAAAGGCGTCGCGGAGATCCCGAGCGGAACCGACGAGAACGAGACGTCGATAGGCCCGGAGAAGGACGAAGAGCGCACGACATGGACGGTGGAGCGAGTCGTTCTGCCCTGCGCGAGATCGAGGTGCGCTGGTTCCACCGACAGCGCGAACGACGACGCGACGACACCAATCCAAACCTCGAGCGAGGCGCTCGACGCGTGATCGGGTGTCGAGACGGTGAGCGGGTAAATCCCCGCGAGCGCGCCTGAATCCGCGGTGATCGTGAGCGCGCCATGACCAAAGCTCGTGTGCACGCTCGCGGGTGCGCCCTCCACGATGACCGTGGTCGCGTTCTGCACGGCGACTCCAACCACGACGGTGCCGCCTGGCGCGAGCGCCACGACGCTTGGGTGGATGATCACATGCGGACGACTCCCAGCTTCGGAGCACGCCACCGCGACAACGATCAAGGAGCGAAGCGCAAACCGCACGTCGACAGTCTATGCCCAGCGGGCGCGCGCACCAGGTCCGCAAGAGATCGTCATCGCGCCTGACATGTCGGCATCTCTCGCACGCGGACTTCGTCGTTACGCGTCAACGCTGAAATGCTGGTTGTGCCTCGCAGAGAAATTCTTCTCATGTAACATTGTGTGCTCGCTGGAGGCCTTCATGCGTTCATCCGCTTTGTTAATCGGTCTTGTTGCTGGTGCAGCAGCTCTCGCTCAATGCAGCTCCAATGGAGATCACATTTTCCCGCCTGGCGATCCCGACGCCGGCGAGGACGCCACGACTGACGACGCTGGCGATCCCTTTGGTGGGCAGGACTCACAAAACGACGTTCAGGATTCGATCATCGTCAATCCACCGAACGTAACGCTCAACGCCATGGGCGGGCCCGTCACCCAGCAGTACACGGCGACGCGTGGCTCCGACATGAAGCAGATCCAAGCGGTCTGGGCCGTCGGAAATCCTGCACTCGGAGATATCGATTCAAACGGACTCTTCACCGCGAACGGCTTGGTCGGTGGAGTCACGGACATTGAAGCCGACGCGCTCAACGTCTCCGGCACGACCACCGTGACCGTCAACGTCTCCTGGACCGAGAACCCAGGTGGCGTGAGCGGCAACGTACAAGCGCTGCTCAAGGGCGGCGGAAACGCGGACAACGGCTTCAAGTGGCTCTACCCGTATGATCAGACCGTCTTCCCGCGCGCGCTGCCGCCCGCGACGATGCAGTTCGCAGGTGTCGCCGCGGACTACGTGCTCGTTCACGTCACGTCTGCTCATATGACGTTTGACGGCTTCTACAAAGGGTCGAACCCGACGAACCTCGACATCTCACAGAAGACGTGGGACGCGCTCGCCAACAGCGGCGGCGCAAGCGATCCGCTCAAGGTGCAGATCACCAAGATCAGCAACGGCCAAGTGAGTGGTCCGATCACCGAGACATGGCAGATCGCGCCGGCAAACCTCCACGGGACCGTCTATTACGACACGTACACGTCGCAGCTCGCGAGCGGTGGCGCGACGCTGAAGATCAAGGTCGGGCAACCGGCGGCGGTGCTCGTCGGCAACTGCACGACTTGCCACTCGGTCAGCGCGAACGGCAGCGTGCTCGCAGCTTCGTACGGTCACAGCAACGATCAAACGTTCGACCTCACGAAGAACAAGACTCCGCCCCCGACGCTCGCCACGCTCCCGGATCCTGCGTTCGAGTTCCCGGCGATCTACCCAGACGGAACGATGAGCCTCACGTGCTGGGGCCAGCACATCCCTGGCATGGGAAACAGCACGCCGCCGACGCTGTATGACACCAAGACCGGAGTCGAGATCAAGGCGACGGGCATCTCGGGCTACCAGGCGTCGATGCCATCGTTCTCGCCGGACGGGAAGTTCATCGTGTTCAATCACGAGGACACGACCAACGGGCACACGCTTGCGGTCATGAACTTCGACGTGAAGACGAAGGCGTTCACCAAGCTCGTGGACGTCGCGAGCGACAACACCGCGTACCTCTCGTGGCCGGCGTTCACGCCAGACTCGTTGAAGGTGCTCTATGGCATGAACGAGCGACAGGACTACTCGTCGTGGTCCAACGAGCACGCGGACATCGCGATGACCGACGTCGCGACCAAGAAGCCCGTCATGTGCGACGCGTTGAACGGCAAGAAGGGCAACTCGGTCTATCTGCCCTATGGATCCGCAGAGGCCGATCTCAACTACGAGCCAACAGTCCTGCCGCTCGCGGTGGGCGGTTACTACTGGGTCGTGTTCACGAGCCGCCGCAACTACGGCAACATCATGAGCCCGAGCAACTACCCCGATCCGTGGAGCAGCACTCCGCGCAAGAAGCTTTGGGTCGCTGCGATTGACATCAACCCGAAGCCCGGCGCAGATCCCAGCCACCCTGCGTTCTACTTGCCGGGTCAAGAGTTCCAAGCCGGCAACATGCGCGGCTTCTGGGCGCTCGATCCCTGCAAGCAAAACGGCAACACCTGCATGACGTCGGACGAGTGCTGCGGCGGCTATTGCCGTCAGGTGCAGTTGGGCGACGGCGGCGTGGGTCGCCAGTGCATCCCCCCGCCGGGCGGCTGCAGCGGCGAGTTCGAAGTCTGCAAAGTACAAAGCGACTGCTGCAACCCACAAATGCTCTGCATCGGTGGCCGCTGCGCCCAACCCCCTCCCAACTGACTGCCGCAGGTCGCGATTTTGGGCCTCTTCGGACGGCCATCCGTCCTCACGTACGAGAGTACGTTCCGGGCGGATGTCCGCCGAATAGGCCCAAACTCGCTTACTGCGACAGCAGTTGGGCTCGTTTTGGCTGAGAACTTGGCCGCGTGGGTGCTCCCGACATAGTGAGTAGGGAGGAGGCTCCGCGTGCCCTCTCCATTCGAATTCCCTACTGACAATCCCGACCTGTTCACTGCGCGTCCGCCGAGCGTGTTTCCTCGCGCGCCCGCGCTCGTCGTAGACGAACCCGAGCCCATCGCGAGCGAGCCGATCGCAGAGCTCGCCGCCGAGCCACAAGTCTTCCTCGCGGCAGAAGCGCCTGCGCGCGACGACGAGCCCGAGATCGAAATCGTGGATTCGTTCGATGACGCCGAGTTCGCAGAGGAGGCGCCCGAGCCGGTCGAGGTCGATCCGATCGCCAGCTACCTCTCCCAGCTCACCGCAGCGGCTTTCGCGGCAGGCGCGACGAACGAGGCCGTGAGCGCTCTCGCGGCGGTGCTTGGCTTCGAGCGCTTCGACACCAGCAAGACGAGCGAAGAGACCATGCAGCGCCTGCACGAGGTCGGTCTCGTCTCCAAGGTCAACGGCGCCTACACGCGCTCGGAGCAGATCGTCGCCGTGGCGCAAGCTTGGAGCGTCGCGCTGCGCGGCCTCGACCCTGACTTCTCGGCGTGCGGCAGCAAGATGTTCGACGAGTTCTCCGCAGAGGTCGTATCCAAGCTGGCGAACGCACCGCAGAGAGTCGAGACGGTCCGTCGGGATCTGCGCTCGCGCGGCATCGCCGCCTTCGGCCTCGTCGCAGCCTGAACCAACAACCAACGCCGGTTGGCGGCTATACTTGCGGTTGGTGGACCCCGCAACAGTTGACTACGATCGCTTTCGAGTCGAGCAGCAAGCTGGCTCTGGCGCGATGGGAGTGGTCTACCTCGCGCGCGATACGCTGACGGGTGGCAGCGTCGCGCTCAAGGTGCTCCGGAGCACGGCGGAGGGAGACTCTCGGCGTTTCCTGCGAGAGGCGCGGGCGCTCGCCGAGCTGAACCATCCGGGCATCGTGCGCTATGTCGCGCATGGGGAGTCGCGCGGCGAGCGTTGGCTCGCGATGGAGTGGCTCGAGGGCGAGACGCTCGCCATGCGCTTGCAACGTCAAGGGTTGACCATCGCTGAGTCCGTCGCGGTCGTCGCGCGCGCGGCCGATGCCGTGGGTGCGCTGCACCAGCGCGGCATGCTCCATCGCGATCTCAAGCCGAGCAACCTGTTCTTGGTGAAGGGCGAGATCGATCGCCTCAAGGTGCTGGATTTTGGCCTCGCGCGCTTCGGAGCTCGCTCGGCGGAGTTGAGCATGACGGGCATCTTGGTCGGCACGCCGAACTACATGTCCCCAGAGCAGGCGCAGGGAGCCAAGACGGTGGACTCGCGCGCAGACGTGTTCGCGCTCGGCTGCGTGCTCTTCAAATGCTTGACGGGTCACGCACCGTTTCAAGGATCGGATGCGACTCGCGTGTTGACCAAGCTGCTCTTCGAAGAGGCGCCGAGGCTGGTCACTGTGTTGCCCAAGGCGCCCCTGGAGCTCGACGCACTTCTCTCGCGCGCGCTGTCGAGGAACATGGACGAGCGCCCGTCCGACGCTTCTGTGCTCGCCGCGCAGCTGCGCGCGCTGCGAGGCCTGGAGGGCGGAGAGCGCTCGATCCCACTCATCGAGACCCGCGCGCCGGCGCTCACGGGTACAGAGCAGCGTCTGTTCGCGCTGCTCGTCGCGGGGGACTCTTACATGGTGTCGATCGAGGAGGCGACTCACGTCGAGTCCCGACGCAGCGCTGGTCTCACGACGGCCGCGCTCCTTCGAACGACAGTAGGCGTCAACGGCGGCGTGGTGGAAGAGCAGAACGAAGAGCTCGTCGTCGCGACGTTCGATGCGCACGGCACGCCGTCCGACCTCGCGGTGCAGGCCGCACGCTGCGCGCTAGCGGTGTGCGCGATTCGACCGGACTTGCCGCTCTCGTTGACGATGGGGTGGGCTCGCGGCAAGACGGGCTGGCGCGAATCGGAGGTGACCACGCGCGCCAGAGAGCAGCTAGCTGTCGGCAAAGACAAGGACGGACACGCGCGCGTCGTGATCGATCGCATGGTCGCGAACCTGCTGGACGCGCGCTTCGACGTGACCGCCGACTCACCGCACGTGCTGCGCGCAGAGCGTGAGCTCGCGGGACCGGCGCGCACGCTCTTAGGCAAGCCGAGCCCTTGCGTCGGACGCGAGCGTGAGATCACGCTGCTGCAGTCGACCTATGACGAGGCGTGCGTGGACTCGCGCCCGCGTGTCGCCGTAGTCACGTCGCCTGCTGGCGGAGGCAAGTCGCGCTTGCGTCACGAGCTCTTTCGCAGGCTGCGTGAGCGCGGTGATCCCGCCGAGGTGTGGAGCGCACGCGGCGACCCCATGAGCGCAGGCTCGCCGTTCGGGCTGCTCGCGCCGGCGATCCGCAAGCTCGCGAACATCCTCGACGGTGAGCCCGAAATCGTGCGCCAGCAGAAGCTCCGCGCGCGCGTGAGTCGATACGTGCGCGAAGAGGATAGAGGTCGAATCACCGACTTCATCGGCGAGCTCGCTGGCGTTCACATGTCGGACGCCGGCAGCGTCGTGCTCCGGACGGCGCGCGAGAACCCGCTCACGATGGGAGATCAAATCGCCCGCGCCTTCGAGGACTGGCTCTCCGCCGAGTGCGACGTGCGACCCATCATCCTGGCGATCGACGACATGCAGTGGGGAGATTGGTCGTCTGCGAGGCTCGTCGACGGCGCGCTCCGGAACCTCGCGAACAAGCCGCTGTTCGTCCTCATGCTCGCGCGGCCAGAGGTCGACGACGTGATGCCCGGGCTCTTCAAGGACCGCGACGCGCTGACGTTGCGCCTCGGGCCGATCGGCAAGAAGGCTGCGGAGACGCTGTCTCGCGCGATGCTCGGTACGCTCGCGGACACCGCGACGGTCGCGCGAGTCGTTGCGTTGGCCGCGGGCAACGTCTTCTACTTGGAGGAGCTGATCCGCGCGGTCGCAGAGGGCCGCGGAGACGCGCTGCCAGACACAGTCGTCGCGATGGTGCAGCAGCGGACCAAGGCGCTCGAACCCGAGGCGCGTCGCGTGCTGCGCGCGGCGAGCGTGTTCGGTCAGGCGTTCTGGCGCGGCGGCGTGCTCACTCTCCTGGGCGGGCCGCAGCACGCGGAGATGGTGGATGACGTGCTGGACGAGCTCGTGTCGATCGAGCTCGTCG
>JANYHY010000847.1 GCA_025362165.1 Myxococcales bacterium
GACATGAACTACGAGCCCACGATCCTGCCGATCGCGGTGGGCGGCTACTACTGGGTCGTGTTCACGAGCCGCCGCTGCTACGGCAACACGCTGACGCCGTCGCTCGATCCCGATCCGTTCGCCTACGGCACCGCGCGCCGCAAGAAGCTCTGGCTCGCCGCGCTCGACGTCACACCGCAGCCGAACAAAGATCCGAGCCACCCCGCGCTCTACTTGCCAGGACAAGATTTGCAGCCAGGCAACATGCGTGGCTTCTGGTCGCTCGATCCGTGCAAGCCGAACGGCACTGCGTGCAACGAAGCAGACGAGTGCTGCGGCGGGTTCTGCCGTCAGAGCGGCAACATGAAGGTGTGCGTACCGCCGCCAACGGGCTGCTCGAACGAGTTCGAGGCGTGCACTACCGCGGGCGATTGCTGCTCAGGTACCGCGCTCTGCATCAACGGACACTGCGCCACCCCAACGCCGAACTAGGCGCTCTACGAGCGTAGCGTTTTTGCAGTAGTGTCGATTTCAGTTGGACGCTTCATCGGCAGACACGGCAACAGTTGACTCATCAACGATTGACGGATCGAAGGCCGACTAACTCAGTCCGACAATCGCCAGTCGGGGGTTTCGTCCGTTGCGGGTCTTCCCACGAGGAGCTCGTGAGGTCGATACTGATTCTTGTAGACGAGCGACTCGCAACCGAGGACGCGATAGCCGAGATACACGTGCGCCAACCCCTTGTTTTTAGCGTGATCGACGAGGTCGACGATGTTCGACACGCCGAGTGAGCCTTTGAACTCCGGGTCGTAGAAGAAGTACGCCGCAGAGAAAGCGTGCGGGGTTTGATCGACGAGGCCGAGACCGACGAGCCGACCGTGGTCGTCTTCGTCGTAGTAGGCGACCTCACGCGCACAAGGATGAGGGAACGCGAAGTCCAGGGCGTAGCGCTCAGCATCCATGGGGCTCTCGTCCCACCCGCGCTCGCCTTCGCGCGCCGCGTGCCAGCGGTGATAGAGATCGAGGCGCTCGCGATCCACGAGCGGGCCACGCACCACACGCCGCAGACGCGCGCTCGCCTTCTGCGCGCGGCGCTGGCTCTTGGTCGCATTGAACAGGTCCGTGCGAATGCGCAGGGTCACGCACTCTTGGCACGCCGCGCACGTCGGTCGAAAATACGCCGGTCCGAAGCGGCGCCACCCTCGCGAGAGCATGGCGTCGAGCTCATCGGGCGTCACGTCCACGAGCAAGCGAACGTCGAGCGACGCGCGTTCGTTCGGGAGGTACACGCAATCGCGAGGCTCTTCGATGACGCGATGAAGGAGCCGCATGATCCATCATCTTAGCCCTCGCGCTTGCCCCTGCGCACTCTCACATGGCAAAAAGGGCAATCATGCAACGCATTGGCTTCGTCGGTTGGCGTGGGATGGTCGGCTCCGTGTTGATGGAGCGCATGACCGCGGAGGGAGATTGGAAGGGCTTCGCCCCCACGTTCTTCTCGACGTCACAGATCGGCGTCGCTCCGCCGAAGGTCGGCCTCGACGCGCCGCCGGTGATGGACGCGAACGACATTGTGGCGCTCGCGACACAAGACGTGATCGTCTCCTGCCAAGGCGACGAGTACACGAGAGAGATCCACCCGAGCCTGCGAAAGCAGGGCTGGAAGGGGATCTGGATCGACGCTGCCAAGACGCTGCGCATGAGCGATGACGCGGTCATCATCCTCGATCCGGTCAACATGCCGATCATCGAGCAGGGGCTCAGCAAGGGCATCCGTGATTTCGCTGGCGGCAACTGCACCGTGAGCTTGATGGTCATGGCGATGGCGGGGCCGATGAAGCAAGGCTGGATCGAGTGGATCAGCTCGATGACGTATCAAGCAGCATCGGGAGCAGGCGCGAAGAACATGCAAGAGCTGGCGGCGCAGATGCGTGTGCTGTCCGAGGCCGTGGGCACGCTCGCGACTGATCCGGCGGCGAACGTCCTCGAGATCGATCGAGCGATCCGGAGCGCGATGCGCTCTCCGCAGTTCCCGACCCAGCAGTTCGGTGCAGCGCTCGCGCCGAGCCTCATCCCGTGGATCGACAAGGGGATGGCAAGCGGTCAGACGCTGGAAGAGTGGAAGGCCCAGGTAGAAGCGAACAAGATGCTCGGTCTCGATCCGCAAATACCGATCGACGGCATCTGCGTGCGCGTCGGCGCGATGCGGTGTCACTCGCAGGGCCTCACGATCAAGATGAAGAGGGCGGTTCCGCTCGACGAGTTCGAGGCGTGCATCAAGGAGAGCAGCCCGTGGGCAAAGGTGATCCCCAACGAGATGGCGGCCACCAAAGAGCAGCTCACGCCCGCGGCGATCACCGGCACGCTCGACGTCGCGATCGGCCGTATCCACACGCTCAAGATGGGCCCCGAGTACGTCGGCGCATTCACGGTCGGCGATCAGCTCCTCTGGGGCGCGGCCGAGCCGCTGCGCCGCATGCTTCGGATCGTGCTCGAGCGGTGAAGCGCGCGCTCGCCTTGTTGATCGCTGCTGCGTGCCGCGACGACATGCTGCCAGACCCCGCGAGCCCGAGAGCTCCAACCGCGCCCGCCTCCACACCCCCCGCACTAGGCGCGCCACCGACGGCGGCGACGTGCGCGCAATCGCGGCCGATGGTCGTGCGCTTCTACGACGTCGGACAGGGGCTCGCTGCGCTCGTGGAGCTCGCGGACGGGCGGCGAATCCTCGTCGACGCGGGCGACGATCCTGCGCGGGGGGAGCAGTGTCACGGCGCGTGCGCAGGCTGGCATGATCGTCTGATGCACGATCTGCAGCGCGACGTCCCGGACGGATCGATCGACATGGTGTGGATTACACACCAACACTCGGATCACCTAGGCGGCGCGGCGGACGTGCTCGAGAAGTTCCGCTGCAAACACCTCGTCGACAACGGGCAAGAGCCGCGCAAGGCCGAGGTCAGAAAGCTCCACGCAGCCGCGGCCGCGCGTGGCGTGTCGATCACGACCGTCGGTCCAGGCGCGCTTCAGCTCCCGCTTGCGGACTCACCAGGCGTCACGCTTCGCGCGGTGGTCCCGTCGCGCTGGCCCGTCGACTGTGGCGCACAACCCAATGACTGCTCGATCGGTCTGTACGTGAGCGACTGTCACTCGAGCGTGCTGTTCGTCGGTGATGCCGAACGCGCGGAGGAAGCGCTGCTCGACCCAGGTCCCTCGGGCGTGACCATGCTCCAGGTCGGGCACCACGGGAGCGACACGTCGAGCACTCCAGCGTTCCTGGCGAAAGCGCATCCGAGTCTCGCGGTCATCTCTGCGGGCAAGCGAGACGAGGGCACCAACCTGGGGTACTGCCACCCTCGCCAGTCGGTGGTCGAACGGCTCACGACGACGCTCGGCGGCGCTCTTGGCTCGAGCATCGACTCGTATGAAGGCTCCTGCACCAAGCCGGACGCGCGCTCGAAGTGGAGCTCGACGGCGGCCAGCGATCACCTCTGGATCACCGCGCGCGACGGCGATCTCACGTTCGAATCGACCGTGACGGACGCGGGATCTGGCTCATTTATGCGGGTCACGCGGTAGCAGCGGGACAACCCTCTTGCTGATCCTCCGGCTTCGGATAGAGTGGCTGCGTCACGATCGATTCTCCGGCTGACACGCTCTCTCTGGGTACTAGCACTCCGAGTCGTGCCTCTGGCGACGCTACGTGGGAATGCGGCGAGTTTGCGCCGCGCGTCTCCCTCCCGACTCGACGGCTCAACGAGGATGGCAGGCACTTAGGCACGCTTCAGAAGAACAGCGTGTAGTTACGAGAGCCGTGGAGAGTTGAATCGAGAATGCGCAATCGTCTTTATGTGGGCAACCTGTCCTTTCACGCGACGGCCGAGTCCGTCCGTGAGCTGTTCGCTCGCGTCGGTGAAGTCACCGACGTGCACATCGTCACGGATCGTATGACCGGCCAATCGCGCGGTTTTGCGTTCGTCACGATGGGCACCCCGGCCGAGGCCGAGGCAGCCATCCAAGCCGTCAACGGCACCTCGCTCGACGGTCGCGCGCTCCGCGTGAACGAAGCTGAAGAGCGCGGCGCACGCGGTGGTGGTGGTGGCGGTGGCGGTGGCGGTGGTGGTTACGGCGGCGGCGGCGGCGGCGGTGGCCGTGGCGGCGGCGGCGGTGGTGATCGCGGTGGTCGCGGCGGCGGCGGCGGCGGTGGCCGTGGCGGCGGCGGCGGTGGCGGCGGTGATCGCGGCGGTCGCTGGTAAACAGCCGACCAAAGTCATAACGACGACGGGCTCTTCGCGAGAGGAGCCCGTTTTTTTTTGGCCGTTACATAGTCGGGAACGGCTCGCGTTTGGCGCGCGTCGGGTTGGACGCGTCGACGCCGTAGCCAAATTCGGTCTTCGCCTTCGTCTCGATGA
>JANYHY010000857.1 GCA_025362165.1 Myxococcales bacterium
CAGCTCGGCTCCAACATCTCGCCTTCCCTCGACGAGGCGATCGCGCGAGGCCTCTCGCGTGATCTCGACGTCCGCTACAGGACCGCGCGCGACTTCGCGCAGGCGCTCGAGCGCGGCGCTGGTCGAGGAGGCGTGGCCACCGCCCACGACGTGGGGCAGGTGGTCGAGGCTGTCTTCGGTCCGAAGCTACGCATGCGCCACGACAAGATCAGACACGTGCTCGACGAGGACGACGCCGAGCGCCTTTTCAAGTTGGCCGGCCTGCCGCACCGAAAGCCCGTGACCGAGCCCGTGATGATGGATCGGCTCGCGATCCTCGCGGTCGCGCCTGCCGCGCCTTCTGCGCGATACGCGATCGGTGGCGTCAGCGCGTCGCCGCCGGTTGTGCGAAAGAAGCGTCCGCTCGGCAATCAGAGCGTCGCGATCGGCGCGATCGGCGGGTTGGCGATAGGTGCGGTCGCCGTGTGGGCGGCGATGCACGACAAGACGCAGACGCCCACGACTGCGGCGTCGCAAGTGCAACCGTCCGCGTCCATTGCGCTGAAGACGCCTGCGGTCGGATCACGCAAGGTGCATGTACGGCTCCCATTCCTGGCGACAGGCGTGTCTCTCGACGGCGTCGATCACCCGATCGATCCGGCAGCGGACTCGTTCGACGTGGAGCTCGCCGAGGACGCGCCGACGCGTCACCGCATCGTCGTCACGTCCGTGGATGGCTCGCGCGCGGAGGGCGGCCTGCACGAGGATCACGGAGTGGGGGTCGTCGACGCGGACGGCCTCGCATTCTCCTCTTACGCTGAACCGCCAGGCCCTTCGGTCGCCGTGTCGCCTGCACCGAGCAGCAAGCCCGTCCTCTCCTTGCCACACACGAGCGCCGCGCCCGTCGGCACCGTGCGCAACGGCTTCACGAAGCTCAAATGACGCTGGCGAACCCAATGAAGTGGCTCGCGGTCACCTGCGTTCTGTTGGCGAGCGCGTGCTCGAACCAAGACACACCGAAGACGTGCGAGAACGTCCCAGAAGGCGGATGCCCGCTGCTGCACGGTCTCGCGTGCGACGATCCCTCGTGCGCCGCTGCCTACGCTTGCACACCGTCGGGTTGGTCGTTGGACCACGTGTGCCCTGTGCGCGAGGCCGGCCCCGACACGTACGCGCCGCCCATGGACGCGGGCGCGAAAGACGTCGACATCGATGTTCCTGGTGCGAACGGCGGACCTGGTTGCGCGTCGCTCATCCCGCCTGACTGCACTCTCGCCGCAGGTGCCTCATGCCCGGTGGGTTGCTGCGGGTGCGAGGATCTCTTCGTCTGCCAGAACGCCGGCTGGAGTCTCTGGGGCTATTGCTCCGACGGCGGCGTGTTCAAGAACTAAACAGGTTCACGTTGACGCGGAGCCGCCCGTCAGCCGAGGCGGGAGCGAGCACAGACCGGAACGTACTTATGTACGTGAGGACTGCGCGCAGCGACCAACGAAGGATCACGGGATGGCTACGCGTCAAGGTGAGCCTGTTTAGCTCGCCTTGAGGAACGGCGCCCACTCGCTGAAGCGGTTGCCGCCGCCCAACAAGATTTGGGCGCTCATCGTCCAACGCGGCTTGAACGGCCTGCGCGCGAGGCGCATGTTCGCCTCTTCGGGTGTCTTCCAGCCCTTGCGGAGGTTGCACACACGGCACGCGGTCACGAGGTTCTCCCAAGTGTCGTCTCCACCGCGCGAACGCGGCAGCACGTGGTCGATGTTGAGATCGCGAACGGGCGGACGCTTGCCGCAGTACTGACACTGATGCGCGTCGCGCAGCATGAGGTTCTTGCGCGTCAAGCGGACGGTCGCGCGCGGCTTGCGATCGTACTTGTGCAAGTGAAGCACGCGCGGCACGCGCAACGAGCCCCCCACGATCGGTAGGCCGTCATCCGTCTCGCGCACAGGCAGCTCCCGCCACAGGTCGAAATCGTATCCCTCGCCGTCTTCGTCCAGCGCTTGAGCCACGCCGCCGTAGAGGAGTACGAAGGCGCGTTTGCAAGTCGTGACTTGAACCGGCTCGAAGTGGCGGTTCAAAACGAGTACTGGCGTGCCTAGAACGTCTGCCATCGCCTGAGAAGATAGGATGCGAGCAACACTTGTGCTTCGCAAGCCCCTTTTGACAAGGGCACCCAGAGGGCTACGCTTCGCACGTGACCGACGAGGACAAGCGCGGAACCGAAGAAGGCGACAACGCCATGGCGGTGCCCTTGCGGCGCCGGCGGTCGAGTGTCACGCCCGCAGACGCGAAGAAGAACCTCGTGTTGGTGATCGGCCTCGTGATGGCGGTCGTCGGCATCCTCGCCGTGGTGTTCATCTTCATGAAAGACACGAGCGTCTACGCGAAGCCTGTCGATGAACTGATGCAGCAAAAGGTGCAATTTCTAGCCTCGAGCGCGCACCCCGCGCGACCCGTGCGCGTCGAGGGGCTGCTCGTGCATGGCACGCTCGAGAAGCGCGACAAGCCGTGTGAGTACCGCTTTCACATCGAGAAGCACGGCACCGATCTCCCAGTTCGCTACGCACAGTGCGTGGTGCCCGACACGTTCCGCGACGTCGCGGGGATGGAGGTTGGCGTCACGGTCGAAGGTGAGCTGCAACCCGACGGATCGTTCGAGGCGAGCACCGTGCTCGCGAAGTGTCCGAGCAAGTACGAAATGCAACAGCGCGCGGCCAAGGGCGAGTCGATGCCCACCGGCGATCACTCGTACTGACTGGCCCATGGCGAGCCCCATCTGGTGGATCGCGGACTTCGCTGCGCGCGCCGGCATGCGTTACGAACCCGAGGTGGACGAGCGATGGCTGCGCGTGTGGGAGCCGTTCGTCACGCTGAAGACGCCGATCCGCTACGAACACGCGTTGCACTCGACAGGCACGAGCGCCGCGATCTCGATCGCGCGGTTCGTGTTGCCGCCGCGACAAGGTTGGACCGTCGGCGACGAAGCGTGGATCGCGTTCGTTCAAGACGAGGCGATGACTGGCCCCAAAGCCGCTGCGACGTCAGACGTCGGCGGCATCTTCGGTGACTCGGTGACCTCCATGCCGCGCCAGTTCACGCGCGACACCGCGTTCGACGCCGTGTTCACCTCGTTCGGCGAGAGCGAAGATGCTCTGTCGCAAGCGATCACGCCTTCGCTCCGCAAGCTCACGCTCGGCTGGCGAACGCCCGTGCACTTCGAGATGAAGGCTGGCGGCTTCGTGCTGTCGCCGGTGGCCTTGCAACCCGAACCGCAGTCGCTCGCGTGGCTCACGAGCGCCGCGCGCTTCTTCGACGAGAAAGCCAAGAAGCGCTCCCCCGCATCGAGTCGATGATAGGTCAACCACCTGCGTTCGCTTATCGACCCATTGCTCACTTGAGCCGTGCTACCGGCTCAATTCAGGTTTTGTCCAAGAGTCTCGCTTTAGCGAGACTGCTTGGAGTTATGCTATCCCGGCTTAGAGGGAGTCATCGATGCGCGTCTTTTCACGTAACCATCTGCTGCTTCTGGCCTTGACGGCGGTTGCCATCGCGGTCCCTGCCCTCGCCCAGCAGCCGGTGAGCAAGTACCCCGATTGCCCCGCGAATTTTTCCGCGGGCCAGAACGACCAAGACGCTGCCCGCGGCGCATGGCTCGCTGGCAAGGCCGCGTTCGAGGAGGCCGACTACAACAAGGCGATCGACTACTTCAAGGACGCCTACAAGCGCGACTGCACCAAGCAAGTGCTCTTGAAGGATTGGATCGCGCGCTCTTACGAGAGCAAGGGTGACAAGGCCGAGGCGATCAACGCGCTCGAGACGTACCTCGCGCGCATGCCGAAGGCCGACGACGCCGAGCAGGTTCGCAAGCACATCGAGAACCTGAAGGCGCAGATGACGCCGGCGAACACAGGGACGGGTCCGGCGTCGACGGTGACCGGCACGGCGACGTCCACGTCGACGAGCACAGCGCCCACTGCGACCGCGACGGACACCGCTCCGCCTCCTTCTGGTGGTCACTCCGTCGCTCCGTGGGTGGTCGTCGGTGTTGGCGGCGCTGCGTTGGTTGGCGGGATCATCATGCTGGTCGTCGGCTCGGGCAAGGTCAGCGACTCGAAGTCACTGTGTCCCAACAACGCGTGCCCAGCGACTGTTCTCACCACCGCGCAATCGGAGAACAAGTCGGGTTACACGCTCGAGACCGTCGGGCTCATCGTCGGCGGACTCGGCGTCGTCGGCGTCGCTGGCGGGCTCGTTTGGCACTTCCTGGAACCCACGGGCGAAAAGAAGGCCGCGTTCGCCCCGGTGATCACGCCGGGCTACGCTGGTGCCGCGGTCTCTTACAAGTTCTAATCGTTGTAAAGTACACGTGTATAGCGAGCGGCGACCTCGGCGCCAAACCGGCGGCTCAACGTGCGACCTGCGCGGCCGTGCTCGCGAATCGCAGAGCTGACCTCGCGAGCGCGCCGCGAGTTGTCCTTGCTGCTCTTGGCGGCGGGAGCGGTCTCGAGCGCGCGTAGATACGCGTCGAGGTAGAGCTCCGAGAGTCCCACGAGGCGGTTGGCCGAGCCTGGACGCGCGCGCACGATCGCGCCGCACCCGCCAGAGAACGCCGCCATCCACGCGGGCACCGGTGACGATCGGAGCGCGCTCGAGGTGCCGAGCGAGCGCTGCAGCGGCTCCCAAAAATTGGCGCGAAACTCCGGTCGCGCGACGCCAGGCCCGCACGTGTCGAGATAGACGCGCGCGCGGCCCATCGTCGCGACGCGCAGATCCAACACGCAGAGCGGCGCGTCGATCTCGGGGCGTGGGTGCACGATCAACACGACCGAAGCGAAGAACGGCGCGACGCGAACATGCGAGAGGACCGCGCGGGCGATCCGATCACTGTCGAGCATCGTCGTCGCGATCGCGCGAGCCCCGAGACCGGCCTCGACATAACCCACACCGTCTGGCACGGCGATCGTCCGCGCGCCGTGCGCGTGAAGCACGCCGTCGAACCGGCGCGTGGCATCGGAGAGATCTAGGCCCGCGAACGACGCCGGCAAGCCAAACAGGTTTGTGATGATCGACATCCGGCGCTCCGCCTATGGTGCCTCGTAGCAACTCTCCACCGAGAAGCCCAGACCTCGTGAGCCTCCCCGTCCCCGCTGCACCGCGCTCGCCATGCGCGATCCTCTCTCGTCGAGACATTGGCGGCGGGTTGTGGCTCGTCTCGTTGGAAGGCGCCGGCGTCTCGAGCTATCGCACGCCGGGACAGTACACGTGGGTGGAGGCTGAGGGCGTGGGCGGTTATTTCGTGCTCGCGCAGCGTCTCGGCGACAGTGAGTGGGAGATCATCTTGCGCGAAGGTGGCGGTGCTGCGGACGTATTGGTGCGCGCGCGACCAGGCGACATCGTGCAGGCGACGAGCGCGCTTGGCCGAGGATTTCCGTGCGAGGAGACGCGCGATCGTGCCCTCGTGATCGCCGTGCCAACCAGCGCGATCGCGGTCGCGAGACCCGTCGCGCAGTGGCGATTGGATCGCGGCCTCGCCGCGCGGACGACGCTGCTCCTCGGCGCGAAGGACAAATCTGACGTGCCGCTCTTGGACGAGCTCTCCGCGTTTCGCGAGGGCGGACTCGAGGTGATCATTTGTCTCTCTCGCGAGTCACCGGCATCAGAGCCCGGTTACGCGCGCGGTCACGTGCAGGACATCGCCAAAGGCTTAGTGGGCGAGCGCCCACTGTTCTTCGTGGCGGGCGGCACCAAGGCCGAGAGCGGCGTGCGCGCGACTTTCCCTGACGCGGAGATTCACTCGAACTACTGAGGTGCGCGCGTCCCAGCGAACGTGGAGCCGAACGACCCTGTGGCGCCGTCTTTCTTGGCGTCACCCATCCATGTCCAGGTAAGCGTCTCGCCCGTGAGCGTGAGCGAGGCGGACGCGACGTGGAACTTCACGTCCGAAGTTGGGAACGTGCAGTCGATCGATCTCGCGATCGCCACGAGCGTCGGGCCCTCGACGTCGCTTCGGGTGGCCTCGAACACGCATCCGTGAACCGCCACCGTGACCCTATTATCTGAGCCTTCGGTGACGACCACGTCCGCGCTCCCGCGATCGGAGATGGGCTGCGCGCCCGGCATGGCCATGAACTGCGTGATGGGACCGCCGTACGTGCCCGCCCATTTCTTGTCGTGATGACAAGACGAGAGCGCCAAGACCGTCAACATCAAGCTCGAGCGCCGCAACACACCCCGAGCTTAGCGCGCGTGTGCTTGCGGTAGACAACTCTCGACGGGTGCGTACGCTGCCAAGAGCGATGTTGCCGTCTGTGCCGCCGCGAAACTCCGTCCGCCCAGGTGGAGGAAAAGAGGAGCTGCGCGCAGCGGTCTTGAAGCCCTACTTCTTGCGGCTCCGCGTCGAGAAGGGCGAGCGCATGGTCGCGGCGCTCGCGGAGGAGTCGGGGCTCGATCCGGCGGCGGCGAACAACGAGACGATGTGGATCAGCGCGGACCGCGCCAAGCGCGTGCTCAAGGCCCTCGCCCATGAGCTCGGCCCCGAGGCGCTCAAGCACCGCGGGCAGTTCGCGTCACACCCAGAGGCGCTGGGCAGCTACGTGCGCCTTCTCCGCACGTCGAAGTCCCCACTGGACGCGTACCGGTACCTCTCGAAGAACGCGAAAGAGGAGACGCGCATCGGTGAGTGGGAGCTCGAGGAGGGACCGTCGCCGACGGAGCTCAAGATGACGTACCGACCGCGTGAGCCGAGCGAAGAGGAGGACCTCGCCGGAGAGGCGCTGCTCTGCGCGTCTCGCATCGGCGAGCTCGCGTCAATGCCGCTCTTCTGGGGCGAGAGCGAGCCTGTGCTCGTTCACCCGACGTGCCTCGGACGCGGCGAAGGCGCCTGCGTCTATCAGTTGAGGCTCGTGCATGCGGCGACCAGTCCGCGCGATCGGTGGCTGATGACGGCGGGCGCGGCGATCGTCGCGGGCGCCCTCTTCGGAGTGATCGGCAGCGTCATCGTCGGCGTGCTGGCGAGTCTGCTCGGCGCGGCGCTCGGTTGGGGCTTCGGCTACGTCCGAGAGCGCAAGGGTTTGGAGGCGCGCGCCCGCACGTTCGAGACGAACCGCATCGCCGCGCTCGAACGGAGCCTCGAGCTCAGAGGCGACACGAGCAACGTGCCTGGAGATCTCGGCGGAAATGTCCTCGGTGGCAAATACAGAATCGGGCGAAAAATAGGCTCCGGCGGCATCGGTGTGGTCTACGCGGCCGAGCACGTCACGCTCGGTCACGAGGTGGCGGTCAAGGTGTTGCGCGGAGCTGCCGCGAGAGACGGCAGCGAGATCGCTCGCTTGCGGCGCGAGGCGCACGTGCAGGTGCACGTCGATCATCCGAACATCGCGCGCGTGCTCGATCTCGATCAGATGCCCGACGGATCGATCTACGTGGTCATGGAGCGGCTCATCGGTCGATCGCTCGCGGACAAGCTCACCAAGGACGGACTCATCGCGCCGGGCTTCGCGATCCCTTGCTTCATCGGGGTCTGCGCGGCGCTAGGCGCGGCGCACCAGAAGGGCGTCGTTCACCGCGATCTGAAGCCGGGCAACATCTTCTTGTGCGAGGACGGCATGAGCAAGGTGCTCGACTTCGGCATGAGCAAGCTGACGAGCGCCGAGTCGCTCACACAAGCGGGCTACACGCTCGGCACTCCCGAGTACATGGCGCCCGAACAGTGCATTGGCGCTGCAGTGGAGGCGCGCACGGATCTCTATGCGCTCGGCGTGCTCATGTACGAGGCGCTCACGGGAGAGCTCCCGATCTCGTCGCCGTCGCGGCGCGAGCTGCTCGACCTGCACCAGAGACAGACCCCGATGTCGATGCGCACGCGACGTCCGGATTTGCCCATCCCCGAGGCGCTCGATGTGGCTGTGATGAAGTGCCTGCGCAAGAAGGCTTACGACAGGCCGGCGAGCGCGCACGAGCTGGAGGCGATGCTCGCGGCGATCCCGCTCGAGGGGTTGCCGCTGTATTACTCCGCGAACGTCTCCCGCAAAAGAACGCCTCGCGCGCGCACCGCTTAACCTTTGAACAGCCAGACGAGACCGGCGACTGACAGGCTGATCACGAGCACCGCGAGCGCGACCACGAAGAAGTCCGTGCTCGATAGAAAGCCCTTCTGTTTGCGCGCGGCCGGCGAGGTCGATGCGTCGCGACTCACCTGCGCGATGGGCGCTGCGTTGCGCTCGCTCGAGGGCGCTGGCTCGACGACCTTCTCGGACGCCTTCGATGGCGGTGGCGCGCTCAGCTCGTCGGCAGACATCGCTTCATCGGGCTGCGCCTCCAGATCAACGAGCGCAGACGTCACCGGCTCATCGAGGGCGAGCACGTGCGCGCCGACACGCATCATCACCGCCGGCCGCCAAATCGTGTCGCGACCGAACGGAAGCGGTTGATCGCCGAGCGTCGTGCCGTTCTTCGATCCGAGATCGCGAGCGAGGACCGCGGCGCCGCGCCGTACGAGCTGGACGTGCTCACGCGAAGCGTCTTCGTCGGCGAGTGGGAGATCGCAGGTCTCGCCGCGGCCGATGCGAACCACGCGGCCCTCTTCGCTCAACGTTAGCGTCGCACCAGCGTCTGGACCCTCCACTACGCGCACCTTCGGGACCGTGTCGTCGCCGAGTGTGCGCATGGCTCGAGCGACCAACGCGAGCGCGAGATCACGCGTGACCGCAGGGAGATCCGCGGTCGTGGGCGATTGATCGATCGTGATCTCGAGCCACACGCGACCCACGCGCAAGAGATCTCCGCTGCGGAGCGTGCGCGACGAGCGCGGCGAGAGCTTGACCCCGCCCACCCAAGACCCGTTCGTGCTCCCCTCGTCGATGACCGTGTACTCTGGACCCTTCGCCTGCAAGCTCGCGTGCCTCTGACTCACGCTCGCGTCGGGGAGTCGCACGTCGCTGCTCGCGCCGCGTCCGATGACCACGCGATGCGCGTCGAACGTGAGCTTCGGCGCGTCACTCTTCTTCGTGCTCGCGCCGTCGTCTGGGAGGATGGTGATCGTGATCGGCACTGGGCACTGGCGCTAAGCAGTCGACGGGATGCTTCGCAGGTTCGGCGACAGCTCGAGCGCCTTGTTCTCGACCCACCCCACCACGTCATCTGCGACGTCGCGACCTTTGTGCCGACTGAGCTCTTGAATCCCAGTCGGGCTCGTCACGTTCACCTCCGTGAGGCGCTCGCCGATCATGTCGAGACCCACGAAAATGAGGCCGTCCGCGCGTAGACGCGGCGCGATGTCCGTCACGATCGCGCGCTCTTTCGGCGTGAGCTCTGTCGGCTCGACGCTGCCGCCCACGTGAATGTTGGAGCGAATGTCGTCGCTGCGCGGAACGCGGTTGATCGCGCCGAGCGGCTCGCCATCGAGCAAGATGACGCGCTTGTCGCCTTGTCGAACGGCGGGCAAGTACTCTTGCACCATCGCGAGGCGCGAGCCCTCGCCGGTGAGCACGTCGACGATCGAGCGGTTGTTCGCGTCGCCGTCGCGCAACATCATCACGCCCGAGCCGCCTGCGCCGTCGAGCGGCTTGATCACGGCTTGTCCGCCGACCTCCTTCATGAAGGAGAAGATCTTGTCGCGATTGGAGGCGACGAGCGTCTTGGGCATGTGCTGGTGAAAGTTGAGCGCGTAGAGCTTCTCGTTGGCGTCTCGCAGACCGCGCGGATCGTTCATGATGACGGTCCGCCCGCGCGCGCGCTCGAGCAGCAAGGTGGCGTAGAGGTATGCCTGATCGAACGGCGGGTCTTTGCGGATGAACACCGCTTCCACGTCCGCGAGGCGCACCTGCTCCTCCTTTGCGAAGCTAAAATACGGCGCGTCCGTTTGCACGTGGAGCTCACGCACGAACGCGTGTACGTCTCCTTGGTGCACGAACAAATCCTTCGGCTCGCAGTGCAGCGACTTGTGACCGCGCGCTTGTGCCGCACGTTGGAACGCGAACGTCGTATCCTTGTCTGGAACAACGCGTGAGACGGGATCCATGACGTATACAAAACGCATTTCGCTGAGCGCGAGCCTAGCATCAGCGGTTTCGGCGGTCGTCCTCGCAGTGTGGACGCTGCCGGCAAACGCCGCGTTTCAAGCGCCTGCGGAGGGGACGCGGTTCGCCATCGCGACCGAGCACGCGGAGGCGACGCGCGCGGGACTCTCTGTGTTGCAAGCCGGAGGCAACGCGTTCGACGCAGCGATCGCATGCGCGCTCGCGCTCGGAGTGGTCGCGCCCACATCGAGCGGGCTCGGCGGTGGCGGCTTCGCGATGATCTATGTCGCGAAGGAGCACAGGACTTTCGCCCTGGATTTCAGGGAGATCGCACCAGCGCACGCGAGCGTCGAAGACTTGATCGCGAGGTCCAAGTCAGGCGCGTCGATAGGCGTCCCTGGAGAGCCCGCGGGCCTCGAATGGTTGAGCACGCACTACGCGAGGCGCTCGCTCGCCGATGACGCGTACCCCGCGGCGATGCTCGCAGCGCGCGGCTACGTCGTGGGTCAGCACCTCGCCGAGATGGCGGTCCGCGATCGCGACGCCCTCGCGAAGTCTCCGCTCGCGGGCCTCTACGCGCCAGGCGGCTCTCCCGTGACGTTCGGAACCACAGTGCAAAACATCGCCCTCGGGCACACGATCACTCGCTTCGGCGCGGAGGGGAGCAAGCCGTTCTATCAGGGTGACATCGCAGCACAGATCGTGGCCGCGACCGCTGCGGCGGGGGGAACGATCGATTTGGCCGATCTCGCGGGGTACACAGTCAAGGAGCGCGCCCCGCTCGTTCGATCGTTCGGCACGCGCACAGTCGTGTCCATGCCCGCGCCGTCGGCGGGTGGGCTCATGCAGCTCGAGCTGCTCTCGCTCTTCGGCGCAGATGCGTCGTCTCCACTACATTCGGTGGGCTTCGGATCGAGCTATTACTTTCACATGATCGCCGAGGGCATGCGCGGCGCCATCGCCGACCGCGCGCGTTTGGGGGGCGATCCGGATGTGGATCCGCAAGTGAACGTCGCGTTCACCCAAGCGCTGGATCCGGCGCAAATTGGGGCTCGCCGAGCCCGCATCGAGCCGACCAAGACTCACCTCGCGCAGGAGTACAAGACCCACGAAGAGGGCACGACACACCTCGTCGTCGCAGACGATGAGGGCAACGTCGTATCGCTCACGACCACGGTGAACGGTCCGTTCGGCGCGCATGTCGTCGCGGGAGACACGGGTGTGTTGCTCAACAACGAGCTGTACGACTTCTCTCTGCCTGCGGACGTGAGCGGCTTCGGCGTCGTTGGCCTCGGACCCAATCGGCCGCGACCGTCGGCGCGACCGGTGTCGAGCATGGCGCCAGTGATCGTGTTCGAGAACGGCGCGCCCATCCTGGCGCTCGGCGGCTCGGGCGGACGCCGCATCGCGACCGAGACCACGCAAGCGCTCTTCGCCCGGCTCGTCTTTGGGCTCGACGCCAGCGCGTGCGTGTCTGCCCCGCGCATGTACACCTCGGGCGCGGACGTGTTCTTGGATCCGGAGATCGCCGAAGACGTGCGCGTGGGTCTCGCCGCCCGTGGAGAGACTGTCAAAGAAGAACCGTTCCAAGGGTCCGCGGTGCAGCTCATCGCGTGGGATCGCAGCGCTGGCGCCGTGCGTCTACAAGCCGCTTCGGACCCGCGAAAACAAGGCTTCGCCGCAGCTCAGTAGGCGAGAGCTACTCTTCTCGTTCGCTCGCCAACGCGAGCTCTGCGGTGGTGCCTTCGTCCATGTCGCTCGCGAGAGCGTAGCCAACTCCCGCGCGCTGCGTGACCGCCACGGAGTACCCGTTCGCGCGGCCGACGCGGACCTGCGCGGTGCCGACGGGTCGCGCACGCAGCTCGTCGTCGTTGATTTGGATGCGGCGCGGGTCGAACACGATGATGCTCACCCGTCGCGTCTCGTGGCCGTCGTTGATCTCGTAGCGGAGCATCGCCGTGCGCTCTTGGCGAACGGGCAGCACGCAGCCGCCGAGCAGCTTGGCTTGCTGGCCTTGGAACGTCGCCGGTCGAACGGGCACGCCGACGTACTGCTCGAGTTGGTTCACGTTCGTCGGGTTGTTGCACTCCGGCGGAGACGGGCGAGCGTGCTCCGCCACGAGCTCCGCGAGCAGATCGTCGCCGAAGCCCGCGTGGAGGCTGGCGCTCGAGGTCGTGTTCGCGAACGGACCTTTGCTCATCGCGCCCCAAGCGAGCGCGAACGCTGCCGCGCTGGCGAGCGGGACGATGGTGCGCCACGCGGCGCCCTTGTTTTGAGCCTGATCGCGGGCGTCGGCGCGCCCCGCCTCCGCCTTCATCGCGGCGGCCATGCGTGCCTTCATGCCAACGCCAGCCTGCTCACGCAGCACACGCTTGAGCGACGCGCGTGTCGCGTTCTCCAACAGCACACGCTCGCGACACCCCTCGCACAACTCCACGTGCGCTTCTACGTCGAGCTGAGATGTCGTCTCGAGCTCACCGTCGGCGAACGCGCCGAGCAGGTGCGTGTAGTCGCGACATACCGTCATGCAGCACCACGCTTCTTCGCGCGATATTGCGCGATGTCTGCTGGCGTGGAGTCTTGCTTCTTTGATGCGCTAGCCGGCACGTTTCCTCCTGGATCGATCTCGGCCTTCACGATGCCGAGAGCGAGCGCGTGCGAGTAGAGCGCGCGCTGTAACAACTTTCGTCCACGGTGAAGACGACTCATCACCGTGCCGATGGGACAACCCATGATATCGGCGATTTCTGCGTACGAAAACTCTTCAACGTCGCACAGGATGACGGCGAGCTTGAACTCGGGCGGCAACGTGTCCAACGCCCGGCGCACTTCGCCTTCGATGATGGGCAAGAGCGCTGCCTGCTCGGGATCGCGGAGCTGACGCATCGTGGAGGCGCTCACCCAACCGTCCGCGAGCGGATCCGCGTCCGGCCCCTCGAGCACGCTCTTCTCGAGACCTCCGCGCCGATACTTGTTGATGAACGTGTTGGTCAGGATGCGAAACAACCACGCCTTGAGGTTCGTCCCAGCGCGAAACTGATCGCGCGCGCGCATCGCCTTGACGAGCGCATCTTGCACGAGGTCCTCGGCCTCCGTTGGATTGCGCGTGAGCCGGCACGCGACGCCATACAGCGCGTCCATGTAACCGAGCGTCTCTTCCATGAACGGATCTGACTGGGGCGCGGGCTTGTCGAGCAAGGGCATGGGGGCGGTTTCCTGAAGACCTCTGCCAAGGGTGTGTCCTTGGCTCTGGTGGGTCAACCTCGGCCCTGCACTGGTTATTCCAAACGGGGTCGGTGGGGGGTACCTGCCGGGGGAGGGGGTGGGGCTCGGCACGTCGCAGTACTTTCCCTTGGGCCGCCGACTGTGCTCGTTGATGCGGGGTTATGGCTGCTTTCGCTTGATGACGTGTTGGGTCGGCGGTCCAAGGAAAAGCACCGCGCCGCTGCCGGTCATAGCGACAGGTAGCGAGGGGGATAGGGTTGTGCCGAATGTCAGCATGCTGACGATCAGGGGGCTTGGGTCAATTTGACAGGCTGGACCGGGCGTCAGGACAACTTGCCAGGCTTGTCTTGGGTCTTTAGTTTTTTCTCGAGGTCGTCGATTCGGGCGCGGAGTTGCTTCACTTCGTTTTCGAGCTGTTGCCAGGGCAGGACGCTTGGCAGGATGGCTCGGACGCGCTCGTCGATTTTGTGCTGCCACTCCTCGAACGTGCCCTTGGCTTGCTCGACGATGCCAGGCTTCGGCGGAGCGGGAGCGGGTGGCGCGACCTTCTCTTTGCTCGGGATCAGTCGACCGATGGGGCCTTCGCGCAGATCCGACAGGACCTTCTCCGTGCGCTCTTGGATGAGGCCGCGCAGCGTCTGCAACGGGACGTTCTTGGTGTTGGACTTCTGTTCTTCGTAGATGATTTGCGCGAGCGTGACGTCGGTGAGATCGTCCTTCGAGTTGTTGTCGATGATCTGCACCTCCTCGCCAGTTCGCACGATCTCGGCGATTTGCAGCAAGGTGACGTACCTGCTGTCCTTGGTGTCGTAGAGCTTGCGATTGGAGTAGCGCTTGATGATGCGCTTCGGGCGGCCTTCTCCAGCGGCGGATGCTTCAGGTTTGCCTTCCACGCTTCGCTCCTTGCGCCTGATAAGACGCTCTCAGAGCATGATGCGGCGAGTCAACGGCGAAGGAAAGGGTGTTTTGCGATGATCGCGTCAGAGCCGGTCGTCGAGGTGGCGGGGGTCACGGCGCGCTACGAGCATTCCGGCGAGCGCTACTCGCTCTTGGACGCAACGGTGGACGCACGCGCCGGCGAGTTTCTCGTGGTTTTGGGCGCGAACGGCGCTGGGAAATCGACTTTGATGCGCGTCATGGCTGGGTCGCTCGCCGCAGAGAAGGGCGCGGTTCGACTCTTCGGAGCGCCCATGAGCAGCTTGCAGCGGCGGCAGATCGCCAAGATGGTCGCCGTGGTCCCGCAGCTCGCTGCGGTCGCGTTCGGCTTCACGGTGCGTGAGGTCGTGCTCATGGGTCGCGCGCCACACCAAGGCGCGTGGATGACGCCTTCTCCTTCCGACGCCGAGATCGCAACGCGCGCGATCGAGCGGTGCGATCTCGTCGGTCTCGAGGAGCGCGCGGTCTCCGAGCTCTCGGGCGGCGAACAGAAACGCGTGGCGATCGCGCGCGCGATCGCGCAGCAGCCGAAGCTCATGCTGTTGGACGAGCCAGGTGCGTTCTTGGACGTGCGACACCAAATCGCTCTTTGCGATCTGCTCGCAGAGCTCGCGCGGTCGTCCGGCGTCGCGATCGTTTGCGTGATGCACGACCTCAACGTCGCCGCGCAGTATGCTTCTCGCGTCGTGTTGATGAAGAGCGGGCGTGTCCTCTCTGTCGGCACCGTTGAAGAGGTGATGACGTACCGCAAGCTCCAGGAGACGTTTGATGCGGACCTCTATTGCGGGGTCAACGATCTCAGCGGAGACCGCTTCTTCTTGCCGATGCGAGGCAAGAACAAATGACTGCGCCTCGACCGCTCCCCTTCGCGCGACTCGTCGGTCCGCGCGTCCTGCTGCGTACGACGACCGAGCACGACGCGGAGGAGTACGTCCGCTACTTCAGAGAGAACGCCGCGCACTTCGGCGAATGGGACACGCCCGACCCCGTCACTCTCACTCTAGATTGGCAGCTCGCGCGTCTGGCGCGCAAAGAGGAGGAGCGCCTCGCGGGTCGTGGCGTGGACCTCGTGATGACGCCGAGAGCCGAGCCGCAACGGTTGATCGGTACGATCCAGATCCGCAACGTCGTCATGCGCGCTCCGCTTTTTGGCTGCGCCATCGGTTATGGGATCGACGCGCGCCACGAGGGACAAGGCCTCATGCGTGAGGGGGTCGAGCTCGCGTGCAGGTGGTGCTTCGACGCGCTCGGCTTGCACCGCGTCGAGGCTGGCTATGCCGCGAAGAACGTGAAGAGCGCGCGCCTGCTCGAACGCGTCGGTTTCATCAAAGAGGGCGTGCAGCGCGCGTACCTCCTCATCAACGGCGAGTGGCACGACCAGGTGAGCACGAGCCTGATCAACGACGCGTGGTCCCAAGTTCGTCTCCAGAGCAACTCCTAGCCGACCCTGCGGGTCGCTCGGACAAATCCTAAATTGCTCGTGCCTGTGGCACGATCAAGTGATGCCGATCGAGCCGCCGACGACCGACGTGCAGTTCCCGAACCCACGGCAAGCGGGGCGCCGCGAGATCGTCGCTGTCGGCGAGGACTTTCGTGCAGGGACACTCTTGAAGGCCTACCGCGCGGGCATCTTCCCTTGGCCGCACCACTTGGATGAAGGGATTGTCGTGGCGTGGTTCTCTCCGCTGAAGCGCACGGTGTTGCCACTCGACGCGCTCCATTGGAGCCGGAGCTTGAAGCGCACGCTGCGCAAACATCCGTTCCGCGTGACCTTCGATCGCGCGTTCCGCGAGGTGATGATCGCGTGCGGGAGCGTGCGCGAAGAGGGCACGTGGATCTTGCCGAGCATGGTGGACGCTTACACGGAGCTGCACCGGCTGGGTTGGGCGCACAGCGTGGAGGTGTGGGATGCGCACGCGCTCGTCGGCGGCATCTACGGCATCGCGATCGGCCGCGCCCTCAGCGCGGAGTCGATGTTCCACAAGCGCACGGACGCCTCGAAAATAGCCTTCGCGACGCTCGCGGAGAAGATGGCGGCGTCTGGCTTCGAGGTGTTCGATGCGCAAGTGCTGAACCCGCACCTCGCGAGCTTGGGGTGCGTCGAGATCTCTCGATCGGCGTACCTCGACAAGCTCGCCAAAGCGATCGCGCGCGAGCCCGACGTACCGGTCAGTGCTTGGGCGTGAGGTCCGCGTAGGTGACGACGGCGATCAGCATCAACATCATCAGCAAACCGATCGCGTGGATCTGCGCCTCGACCTTCGCGTCCGGCTTGCGACGGCTCGCCGCCTCGAAGCCAAGGAACAAGAGCCGGCCACCATCGAGCGCGGGGATCGGCAGCAGGTTGAACCCGCCGAGGTACGCGGAGAGCACGCCGAGGAACTTGAAGAGATCGCCTGGGCCGCTCTTGGCCGCCGCCGCAGCCATCTTCGCCATGCCGACGGGGCCGCTCGCTTGGAGTTTGTCCTTGCCCGTGACCATGCGCACGAGACCAACGACGAGCTCCACGACGACCTTCGGCGGCTCCAGGACGCCGAGCTTCGCGGCCTCGAGCACTCCGATCGGCGTCGTGTGCACCTCGGGCCCGATCATGATCTTGCCCTCGTTCTCGGCGCCTTTTGGCCGCGGAGACACCATCACGTGGAACGTGCCTGGCCGCCCCTCGCGCTGGAGCTCGATGTCGATCGGCTCGCCCGCGTGTGAGCTCACTTGCTTGATCAGCGTGGCCCAGTCCGGAATGGGTGTGTTCATCACACTAACTACCTTGTCGCCGTCTCGCATGTCGGCCATCGCCGCTGGGCCCTCGGGGTCCACCGAGATGCGCATGCTCACGCGATCCTCCACTGTGCGGCCGCCCACGAGAAAGCCGATGAAGAACAGCACCGACGCGAAGAAGTAGTTCGCGAGCGGGCCTGCCGCGATCGTGCAGATGCGGCCCCAAAGCGACGCGTTCTGATAGCTGCCCTTGTCCTTCGGATCGTTCTCTTCGTACGGGTTCATGCCCGCGATCTGCACGTAGGCGATGAACGGGATGAGCGCGATCTGGAAGGTGGTCGGGCTCCCCGCAGGTTGATGCTTGTACAACCGTGGACCAAAGCCGATCGAGAAGCGCGTCACGCGCATGCCGAACCGCTTCGCCGCGAAGTAGTGACCAGACTCGTGCACCACCATCAGCACGGCCAAGCCAAGCGCGCCGACGAGGTAATAGGCAGGCGACATTGCGCTTATCCTAACGCCACAATCGCCCGCGCGCACATGCGCTGTCGTTTCGAGTTACATGAACGAGACGCCAACCGAGAGCGATGGCAGGCCGAGTCGCATGGTCAAGGCGACGTGCTCGTTGAAGTGATAGCGACCGCCCACGCTCCCCCACGGCTCGACGCGGAGGTGATTCGGTGTCCGATCTTCGCAGAACAAGTAGTCGCGCGAGCCGGGCACATAGGAGACGCCGCAGTAGTCGCCGAACGTGGTGTAGTACGGCGAGATGCCGATTTCCGCGAACACGCTCCAGCTCTTGGCGACGAAGAAGTTCCACTGCAGGCCCACCGGGAAGTAGAAGCTGTTGGCCGAGCAGCTGTTGTAAAAGCCGTACCAACAGCCGCCTTCGAAGTGCATCCAGTCGACGCCGAACGTAATCGCGGGGATGTTGTTGATCTTGGGGATGAAGCCGTTCTCCATGAGCGGCACGCTCGCGCGCAGCCCCGCGCCGAAGCCGAAGCCGCCCCAACCGAACGCATCGAAGCCGACGAGGCCGTGTGGCTCGACCTCGATCTTGTAGTGCGGGTGATCGCCTGGCGTCTTGATGGTTTGATCGGCGAGCGCCAGTGAAGATCCTACGACTACCGCCAACCCAAGTGCGACTGCGCTGCATGTGGTCTTCATGATCCTCTAGGTACGATAAAAGGTGTGCAATGAGGCAACAAAATGCCTCTGCTCTGCTTTGACTGCGACTGGACGAGCGCGATGTGCAAAGACCGTGCGATGTTTCGCGTCGGGGTCCTCGCTTGCTGCGCGGCGTTGTGCGTGAGCGCGTTGGCGCGCGCAGACGATGTAGAGGATGTGAGCGTTCGTGGCTCTCGCGTAGGTGGATTCACTTCAGTCGCCAAGGAGCGCGACGCGCCGCGCGAGGTCACTGACGTCGCCAGCTTGGTCGATGGGCTTCCCGGCGTGCATGTGAGGCGCTTTGGTGCAGAGGACGGTTTCGCCACACTCTCCATTCGTGGAACTGCCTCCACGCAGGCGAACGTGATGCTCGCTGGGATCCCGCTCTCAGGCGGCGCGGATCCGTCGGTTGACTTGTCAAGCTTGCCGCTGTGGCCAGGTGCGCGCGCGCGTGTGTTCCGGAGCTTCGCGCCTGCGTCGCTTGGACAGGCGTCGCTCGGCGGAACACTGTCGCTCGATCCGGCGCTCGCGAAGGACTCGTCGGGCACCGAGGTGTGGAGCGCGCTTGGGTCGTTCGGGGCTGCGCGCCTTCGCACCGGAGACATCCGCGACGTCGGGCGAGCGCGCGTCGCGGTGGGTCTGTCGGCTTCACGCGCAGACGACGACTACAGCTACGCAAACCCCGATCACACTCCGCCCAAGCTCGATCCGCGAGAGACCCTCGTGCGCCGAAACGCGGGCCACGCGGACGCGAACGGCTTGGTCAGCGTGTCATTGCCCATCGCGTTTGGAGGCGACAAACAGGGCTATTGGCGCGCGCTCGGCCTCCTGCAGGCGCGAGAGCAGCACCTACCGGGCACGATCCTCGTTGCGACTCCGCTGCAACGCTTGGCCAGTGACCGTGAGCTCCTCGGCGCGGAGCTCGGCGTGCCCGTGGGACCTGGCTCGGCGTTCGCGCGCGCGTGGGGACGCCGCGAGGGTCGCTCGCTCTCGGACGATCCCATCGGCAGACCCTACGACGCG
>JANYHY010000858.1 GCA_025362165.1 Myxococcales bacterium
TCGGCGGCGGCGCGGGTGTCCTCATCTACAACGCGAACTTGAAGCAGCAGCAGCTTCAAATTCAGCTGAACGATCTCAACTCGCAGATCGAAGCGAACACCAAGAAGATGAGCGACCTCAACAGTCAGCTGTCGAGCGCGACGACGCCTGAGGAGAAGCAGAAGATCCTCGACGAGAAGAAGGCTCTCGAAGATGCGAACCGCAAGCTGCAAGACGACCTGAAGAACAAGGGCACTGGCAAGCCGACCTACACGGGAGGCCCGGCAATCCAAGCTCCGCAAGTGCACAAAGTGCAATGCCACATGTTGGACGGGACGAAGGTCGCTGCCTGCTCGCCTGGCGACTCGCTCTGCTCGTGTGATTGAGCTCTTCTCTTCAGCGCAGGATCGGCTGATCGTCGCGCTCGATGTTCCGTCGTTGGACGGCGCTCGTGCGCTCGCCGAGCGCGTCGGCCCAGAGGTCGGGTGGCTCAAGGTCGGCCTCGAGCTGTTCATGGAGGCCGGGCGTGACGCGTTGAGGCTCGGCGAGCTCGTCGGTCGTCCGGTCTTCTTGGACCTGAAGCTCCACGACATCCCCGAGACGGTGGAGCGCGCGGTGGCTCGCGCCTGCGCGATGGGCGCGCGTCTCCTCACCGTGCACGCCTCCGGTGGACGCGCGATGCTCGAGCGCGCGGTGAAGCGTGCGGAGGCTGAAAATACAGGGCTTCATGTCGTCGCGGTCACCGTGCTCACCTCTCTTGATGACGGAGATCTCGTCGCGATGGGCGTCGGGGCGACCGCCTCTGCGCACGCGGCGAGGCTCGCTCGACTCGCGTGGAGCTCGGGCGTGCGTGCCTTCGTGTGTTCGCCACACGAAGCCCCGGTCTTGCGCCGAGAGCTCGGGGGAGAGGCCAAGTTGATCACGCCTGGCGTCCGAGCGAGCGACGCTACCGACGATCAGAAGCGCGTGGCGACTGCGCAGTGGGCCATCCGCGCGGGCGCAGACGCGCTCGTCGTCGGCAGGCCGGTGCGCGACGCTGCGGATCCGGCCGCCGCAGCCCGACAGCTCGTCGCGGAGATCGCGGCCGCGAACGGTGAGAGAGGTGATCCTTGACTCATCAAGAGTTGCCGAGGGATCGGATGATCTGCGGCTTGCAGCCTGTTCGCGAGGCGATCGCCGCCCACGGCCCTCGCCTGTTGCGCGTGCTCGTGAGCAACCAAGAGGGCTCGCCTCAGCTGGACGCGCTCGCGCGATTCGCCAACGATCGCGGCGCCAAGGCGGAGCGTGTCGCTCGATCGGAGCTCGACAAGCTCGCGCGCGGCGCCAAGCACCAAGGCGCAGTGGCCATCGCGCCGTTGCTGGACGTGCGCACGCTCGAGGCGATCGTGATCGAGCCAAGCACACTCGTGGTCGCGCTCGACGAGCTCGAAGACCCGCAGAATTTTGGCGCGATCGTGCGCTCTGCTGTCGCGATGGGCGCCACCGCAGTCATGTGGCCCGAGCACAGGTCAGCGCCGCTCTCGCCTGCGGTCTTTCGCGCATCTGCGGGAGCGGTCGAGCACGCCACGCTCGTCTGCGTGCCTGGGCTGCCAAACGCGCTCACCGAGCTCAAGGCGAACGGCGCCTCCATCGTGGGGCTCGACGCCAACGGTTCGGTGCGCATCGACGAGGTGGAGCTCAAAGGCCCCGTCGTGTTGGTCGTCGGCGCCGAAGGCAAAGGTCTGCGCAAGACCGTGAGAGCGACGTGCGATGTCGTCGCGCGCCTCCCCATGTCGGGTCCCATCGCATCCCTGAACGCGTCTGTCTCCGCAGCGATCGGGCTCTACGAAGTCAGGCGACAGCGCGAAACTGCAAGCTAGCGACTAGCTTTCTTCGCGAGCAAAATCCCTCGAGCGTGCGCGCGCAGCGCGATCTTGCGTTCGTTGCCGAACTCAGCGGCGAACGGACTCTTGCCCACCAGCTCCTCGACGACGCCATTCACGGCGAACGGCAAGAAGTGCGCGCCGAGCAGCGTGAGGATCATCTGTCGCGCGTCGCCTGAGACGAACACACCCTCGGCCTGTCCCGCCTGGACGAACCTCTCGGCGGCGGTCAGCACGATGAAGATCATGTCGAACACCTCCGTGGCCCGACCGGGCTGGGACTTCGACCAGTCCATGGCCTCGCGCACGACCAAGCGCGCCGCGAACGGGCGAGAGACAAGCGTGTCCACGATCGCGTCCGTGAGCGCGTCGAGGCGCTCCTCGAAGTGCCCTTCCGCGGTCGCTGCGCTCATGATCGCGCCACCAACCTCACGCACGAGGCGGTCGAGCACCGCCCTCTTGAGCTCCTCTTTGCTCGCGAAGTGATGAAACAGCGACGCCTTGCGCAGGCCGACGCTCGTCGCCAGATCGCTCATGCTCGTCCCGTCGTAGCCACGCTCGGCGAAGAGTCGCGTCGCCTCGTCGAGGATCTGTTCTCGGCGTTTGCGCATCAAGGCTTGCGCGAGAGTGGCGCAGAGTCTGCTGCCGCGTGATGTCGAGGCCAAGCTCGCGGCTTCGGTGTCCGAGAGCCTCAAGCCTCTCCGGCCAGCAGAC
>JANYHY010000004.1 GCA_025362165.1 Myxococcales bacterium
CCCAACTCTCTGCTCGTCTCGCTTCCGTCTCGTCCGAAGCCCGGCGACGACGCATTCATGACGCGCGCCTTCGTCGGCAAGAGCACGTCCGCGACATACTCCTTCAGCGTCCGTGTCGACTCGTTGACGAACGGAGCGTCCGGGATCCTGGCGGCCTTCGTGCTCGACGACGGCCAGCCCAATGCACATGCGCTCGCCGTCTACACGACTGACACCTACGCCGCGCTCGAGGAGTCGTTCGGAGTTGGGGACGGCGGAAGCACGTACATCGACCACAAGTTCACTAAGGCCATCGCGCTCGGCGTTTGGACGCGCGTCTCGATCACGCTCGATCTCGGCACGAAGACTTGCTCGGTGACGCTAGACGGCGCAACTACGCTCGCCAGCTCGCCCATCGATCCAAGCTGGGCCCTGGGTTCCTGGTCCATCAATTTGGGATTGACCTACGTCGGCTCCCAGATGCAACCCTGGCAGGTGCGTTACGACGACGTGGTCTACGATTCGCAGTGAGCATATCCTGCGCGAATGCAAAGGCTCGACGTCGACGACCCGTTCACCCTGGAAAATGCCTGCTCCGTGCCATTGGCGGACAGCGCGCGAGTCAACGACGTGCTCGATCGCGCGCGCGCCGCGGCGACCTCGTATCGAAGTAGCAAGATCGCTGATCGTATGGCGCTCGTGGAGGCGGCGACCAAGGCGATGGAGAACCGTCGCGAGGAGATCGCCGCGGACATCTCGCGCATGATGGGCAAGCCGATCGCGCAGGCACGCAGCGAGGTCGCCGGCATGGCGGTGCGCGCGCGTCACATGATCTCGATCGCCGAATCATCACTAGCGGATATCGTATTACCCAAAGAGGGATTCGATCGACGCATCGTCAAGGAGCCCATCGGTGTTGTGCTCGACGTGCCCGCCTGGAATTACCCATTACTGACCGCCATCAACGTCGTCGCGCCAGCAGTGCTCGCAGGTAATGCGGTGATCATCAAACACTCACCGCGAAGCCCGCTCTGCGGCATGCACTTTCAGCGCGCGTTCGAGGACGCCGGGGCGCCCAAGGATCTCGTGCAATCCTTGGACTGCGATCACCCTACTACCGAGCGCATCGTCGGAGATGGTCGCGTGGATCATGTGGTGTTCACAGGCTCCATCCTCGGCGGGCATCGCATCCAAGAGGCCGCGAGCAAACGCTTCGTCGACGTGGGTCTCGAGCTCGGCGGAAACGACTCTGCGTACGTCGCCGCGGACTGCGACTTCAACAACACGATCGAGAACATCGTCGACGGTTGCATCTACAACGCAGGTCAATCGTGCTGCGCAGTGGAGCGCGTCTACGTGCACGCGGCGGTCTACGATCGCTTCGTCGAGGCTTGTTTGCCGCTGGTTCGTGCGTACGTGATGGGCAACCCCATGGATGAGACGACCACGCTCGGACCGATCGCGCAGCCGAGTCACGTCGCCGATCTCCAACGGCTCGTGCTTGACGCGAAGGACAACGGCGCGCGCGTACTGCATGGAGGCAACGCGACGAGCGCAGGTGGCAAGGGTCGCTTCTTCGAGCCTACGTTGATCGCCGACGTCCAGCAGTCGATGCGACTCTTCCAAGAGGAATCGTTCGGTCCGATAGTCGCCATTGGCAAAGTGAATAGTGACGAGGAAGCGCTCGCAAAAATGAACGACTCGCGACTCGGATTGACGGCCAGTGTTTGGACGACGGATCCAGATCGCGCACGCAAAATGGCCAAGGCGCTCGAAGCAGGGACTGTGTACATGAACCGCTGCGACTCGGTGGATCCAGCGCTTCCGTGGACGGGCGTGAAGGACTCCGGCAAAGGTTCGAGCCTCAGCGCGCTCGGCTTTGACTCACTGACCAAAGCGAAGTCGATTCACTTCAGACTTCATTGGTAGCTGATTGGCAATTAGCAGCGTTAGCCCCTCCCAACCTCCCCACGGTCGTGGGGAGGAGAAGAGAGAGAAAACCAGCGCATTTCTGCCCTCCCCCACGAACGTGGGGGAGCTGGAGGGGGCTGGCGCAGGGGCTGGCGCCGCAGACACTGATTGGCAATCAGCGCTTCAGGCCGTCTAGCACTTCGAGCGCTAGTTCGTATTTGCCGAGCGGCGGCATCAGATAGGCGCCTTGGACGCGGTCGCGTACTTCGAAGAGCATCTCGCGGGCGATGGCGACACCCTCTTTGCGCGCTTCTGCACCGGGAGCGGCCTTGCGCATGCGCTCGCGGATGGGCTCGGGGATCTGCATGCCGGGTACTTCGTTATGGAGGAACTCGGCGTTCTTGTAGCTCGCGAGCGGGAGCACTCCGACCATCACGGGCATGGCGAGATCGCGGGTGCGTTCGAGCATCCTGTCGAGCAGATCGATCTGGAACACTGGCTGGGTCATCACGAGATCGGCGCCGGCTGCGCGCTTGTGCTCGAGGCGACGCACCTCTTTGTCGAAGTCCGCGGCCGCGGGCTCGAAGCCTGTCGCGCACACGAACGAGGTCTTGCCGCCGCCGAAAGACTTGCCCGCCGGGTCGATCCCGCAGTTCATGTTGGAGGCCATTTGCAACAAGCCAATAGCGTCCAGATCATAGACCGCTGTGGCCTCCGGATAGTCGCCGACCTTGGGCGGGTCGCCCGTGATGACTACCAAGTTGCGAATGCCCATCACGTGCGCGCCGAGCAGGTGAGCCATCTGCGCGAGCAGGTTTCGATCGCGCCCGCAGATGTGCATCAAGGGCTCGATGCCGTAGTCGCGCAACAGCAGCGAGCAGAACGACATGTTGCTCATGCGCGCCATCGCGCGAGGTCCGTCCGCGACGTTCACGATGTCTACGCCGTTGGCGAGCAGCATCTTCGAAGCCTCGAGCGCGGGCCTGGGGTCGAGCCCGGGGGCGGGGTTGACCTCGACGGAGACGACGAATTGACCAGCGGCGATCTTGGCAGCGAACGAGCTCCGCTCCGCGAGCGGTGTGGGGATCAAGCCCGCGGGCGCGTCCGACATCGTCTTCACGCGCGCGGTGGGAGCGGGCCTGTCACCGCCGCCGAGCATGCGCGCGGACTTCGCCATCCACTTCACGTGCTCGGGAGTCGTGCCGCAACAACCACCGACCATGCGCGCGCCGGCTTGGATCATGCGCCGCGCGAACACATCGAAGTACTCGGGCGTCGCCATGTAGAGCTGGCGTCCGTCCACGGTGCGCGGCAGACCTGCGTTTGGCTTTGCGCAGAGCGGCACGCCGACGTCGCGCATACGCTCGA
This sequence comes from Myxococcales bacterium, assembly GCA_025362165.1. GTDB lineage: Bacteria > Myxococcota_A > Polyangia > Polyangiales > Polyangiaceae > JANYHY01. The sequence continues at coordinate 3,259 of JANYHY010000004.1, forward strand.
TCATCGCGAGCGCGAGCTGCGGTCCGTCGCCGTGATTCACGCCCATCGCGTCGACGCGCATGCGCGCAAGTCGCTCGGCGACGCGCTCGGGACCAGAGCCGTCCGCGATCGTGCCGCCCTCGTCGAACGTGATGAGCGCGAGGATGGGTAGGTCGGGGGCGCCCTTTCTCGATGCGTTCACGGCGAGCTCGATCTCGTCGATGTGACGGAACGTCTCCAGCACCAGCAAGTCCGCGCCGCCCTCATGGAGAGCTGCGGCCTGCTCGGCGAACGTCATCGCGACGAGCTCGTCGTCCCAGTCGTTCGAGACGCCAGGCACCAAGCCCGTCGGTCCGATCGATCCACCGACATACGCGCCGGTGCCCGCCACTTCTCGCGCGAGCCGCGCTCCCGCGAGGTTGTACGCCCGCACTTCGCCGACGAGTCCGTGCCGCTCGAGGCAATACCGATTGGCGCCGAACGTGTTGGTCTGCAGCACGTTCGCGCCCGCGTCGAGATAATCCCCGTGGATCTTGCGGACGATGTCAGGCTTGGTGACGTTCAACTGCTCGAAGTTCTGAGTGACGAAGACACCGCGCTCGTACAAGAGCGAGCCCATCGCCCCGTCGAAGACGAGCAGAGAGTCAGCGACGGCCTCGAGGAAGGTCTTGGAAGGACGCAGAGACGACATGCGCGTCCCCTCTTAGCAGAGACGCGCTGCAGGTCATCGCTTGGCTGTGATGGGCGGAGCCTTGGAGGCGTGGTGTCCGATGTGGCTCTTGCTGCAAGCAGCAGAAGACAACGCGCAGAGGACGACGAGTGCGATCACGATTTGGCGCATGAGATCTCCATTTGATGCCGCCTTCGGCGGACATCAACGCTAGGTGGTGTGCCGTTGGCACGCCCCACTTGCTCGCTTGATTGCGAGCGTGATGAAGGATAGTGCAGCGCACGCGCCAAGGCTGAAATCAGCCTGTTACAGCGCTCTTCGCGGTTCGACTGGGGCGTCCTGCGTCGCTCCCGAAGTCACTCCTATGACTCCATGGAGCTCGACCAGCTCGCGCGGTGAAGTCTTGAGTAACAACACCTCCTTCGTAAAGGCCTAGTTCATTATCGCACCATGTGGTATGGGCCAGCCCCTTCAAAGAGGTACCTCGATGTCGCATTCGTCGTTTTGGGGCAGAGCTTCGCTCGCTCTCGTGGTCCTGGTGCTCGCGTTCGCGGGTGGCTGCGCGCAAGAGCGCGACCCGATTAATCACGTACAGGCTGCGGCGATCGAGAAGTCGTTCTTCGTTGGCGTGTTGACGGATGCGACGGACGACCCCGAGTTCTACATGCGCACCACCGTCGTGGACGTCGCGGCAGGCGCCGGCACCGAGTCTCTCTTCACGAGCTCCGACGCGCAGGGACTCGTGCGCGTTCGCTGGGAGATCACCGAGACGGAGCTGCTGGCGCGCCTCACGTACGAGCAGATCGCGGACACCGATCACTCCGGCACCAAGCGCACGCCCAACGGGCAAGTCGTCGCCGCCTACGCGATCCAGAAGCAGTTCGACGTTCGTCGCGAGTACAACCCGTCTACCGGCGAGGAGCTCAACATCGTCGGCGAGAACGACACGGATCGCCCCTGGTACCAGCGCGAGTGGATGCGCGTCGACTGGTCGCGCAACCTCATCACGGACGCCTACTCGCTCGACACACTCTCTCAGATCGGCATCACGGACGGCATCAAGTTCGACCCGGTCGCGTACTACGTCAACGATCCGAGCAGCCCCGACGCGCCGGTGTTCGACACCAAGCGCGGCTACTTCGACGTCACGAACAAGGCGTACGCGTCTCCGCAGGTGATCCACGATCCGGACTACGGCGACGTGCTCGCGTGCGAGCTGATCGGCGAGTTCCCGCGCACCAACTGCAACCCGAGCGAGCTCACGCTCCGTCAATCATTCTTGCGCGTTGCGGATACGGACTACGAGCCGCTCGACTTCGACGGCACGCGGATGGACATGTTCGGGTTCTTCTCTCAAGACCGCTACGGCTACGATCGCCACTACGGCGTCGTCGACGACAAGTGGCATCGCTTCACGGCGCGCTGGAACATCTGGGATCGCTCGCACGCCACGCCGGTCGTCGCTTGCGCCAACAGCACGACCACTCCGGTCGGTAGTGATCCGCATCGAGACATCGACAAGGACGGCACAGAGGACGAATGCGCGAGCGTCGGTCGCGGCTCGCGGTGCGACGAGTTCCGCGGCGCTTGCACGATCCCGCTGCGCGATCGCAAGGTGAAGACGACAGCGTGGTACGTGAACGCGGGCTTCCCGGCCGAGTTGTTCGATGGTTCGTCCGTCACGCTCGACGGATGGAGCGAGGCGATCCGAGTCGCGATCATCGCAGGGAGGCTCGCCGAATGCCGGCGCACGCACGAGTCTGGATGCGAGGCGCAGATGGGTTGGCCGTCGCGATGGTCCGATGATTGGTCGCCCGCGCTCGGGGTCGCCTCTCCCGATCTCGTCCCGAAGGTCTTCGTGCTTTGTCACAACCCAGTCGACCCCACCAAGGACGATCCTGCGTGCGGCGACGCGACGATCGCGCCGCGCCTCGGTGATCTCCGCTACAACTTCGTCAACCTCGTGGACTCACCGCAAGTGGCGTCTCCGTGGGGCATCGAGATCGACGCGGAGGATCCGCTCACTGGCGAGAAGGTGTCCGCGAGCGTCAACCAATGGGGCGCGGTGCTCGATCGCGCGGCGGCGACGCTCGTCGATTTGCTCGGGCTCATCAACGGAGACGTGGATCCCACCAAGTACATCGCGGGTCAGAACGTCAGCGACTGGGTCAACGCCAATCGACCCGGCAGCGCGTCGACGCAGACGGGCATGAGCGCAGACGAAGTGAAGTCTCGACTCGAGGCGTTCGATCCGCAGGTGCTCGCCAACTACGATCTCGGCAGCACGACCAAGACTGCCGCCACCACCTCACCAGCGCTCGCGCGCAAGAACAGGCTCTCTGCGCTCGTCGACGCCGGTCGTATGGGGCCAGGCAACAACGTGCTCGCCGCGCGCCTCGCGCTCTTGAAGAACTCGCAGGTCGAGGCCGCGCTCGTCACTCCGTCGATGGCGCAGGCCGCAGGCTTCAACCCCACCGCCGCCGCGACGAAGGAGTCCATCCGCAAGGGCTCGCCGTTCGGTCGGCTCAACCCTGCGATCCGTCGCGATCGAGAGCGCAACGCGCACATGCAACGCGCCGCGCGACACGCGTGCAAGATCGAGTCGTCCGAGCCGGACAACCTCTTGGGCCTCGCGAAATACGCCGCGACGCTCTTCCCGCCGGTGGATCCAAAGGACAAAGCCGCCGTCCAGTCGCGCCGCGACAAGGTGTACCTCTGGGCACGCCAGCAATACTCGAACGGCGTCTTCGCGCACTAGATGGGTCACTCGATGGGGCTCCGCCATAACTTCGCGGGCTCCTTCGACTCACTCAATTATCGAAATGAGTATTGGCAACTACGGACCAACAACGGCACGCTCGTCAACCCGTGTCCCACGGGCACCACGGACGGCTCCGCTTGCATCGGCCCGCGTTGGAACGATCCCATCAGTCAGCAAGAGATCGACGGCAACATCGGGCGCTACGCGACCACCAGCGTCATGGATTATCCGGGCGACCAGAACCACGACCAGTTGCTCCAAGGCAAATACGATCGTGCGGCGATGCGCTTCGGTTACGGCGGAGTGGTGGACGTGTGGAACGAACCCAACGTCACGGTGAAGGACGCGCAGGGCAAGGCGAAGGCATTCCAGCTCTCAGCGTTCGCCACCTCGCCGGGGCTGTTCGGCATCTTCGACTTCCCGCCCGTCAACCCGACGGACGCTTACATCCACATGCACTATAGCCAATACCAAAAAGCGTTTGGCATGCTCGGCGACTGCAAGCCATCCAGCGCGCCTGACGCGGTGCTTGGTCAGAAGTGTAACGGCGCGCCGATGGATGTCGTCGACTATCGCGACATGGCTGATTTCGCGCCGGATCCGTCGCTCGCTGGGTACACGTTCGGCAACACACGAAAGGCCGTGGACTCGCAAGGCCGTGTGCGGCGCGGGTACATGTTCTCGTCCGACGAGTTCGCCGACACAGGCAACGTGCCGTCGTTCCTCTATGACGCGGGCGCCGATCCTTATGAGCAGGTTCGCTTCTTGGAGGCCGCGTACGAGAACCGCTACATCCTCGACTCTTTCCGACGCAATCGGGTCGACTTCAACTCCGACTCCGTGTTGGAGCGCACGCAAGCGCACTACCTGGATCACATCCAACAGATCGCCAAGACGTTCGGGTTCGGCGCGGTCCTGGACGGCTCACCTACTGCGTTGGGCAAGGCATTCCTCGCGGACGGAAACTATGGGCCGCTCGCGATGGCGTCCACGGTCGCGTTCGATCTGTACGCGCGCATCCTCACGCGCCCGGAGCCTGGCGTGTTCTGCGACGGTACGAGCGCCAACTGCGTCGGAGTGCAGCCCGAAGGCCTGGATCTCGCCCTCTTCATGAATGACCCCACGCCGCTGCCCGCCAACACCTATGACTTCAAGTTGGGTTTGGGCGCTGGCCGCTATGTCCACAACGACTTCGACTACTCAAAGGGATATTGGTGGGCGGACTACCAAACTCAGGTCGGAAACTACTATGACAAGATATGGGCGACCTTCTATCTGTCGGAGGCGTTCGACACGTTCGTCTCCAACGCGAAGGAAGACTTTACCGACGGTCGATACAAGAACGTGAACTTCGCGACGGTCTATCCCGAGCAAGTTCGCAGGCTCTTCGCGAACATCCTCACCGGCGACGTGGTCTCGTTCGCGCCCTGGGCGACGGCGGCCGCAAACGGCAAGACTCCTGATGGCGTGCTGACATACCCCACGTGGCACGATCTCAAGGGCCTCGGTACGCGCCCCGCCAAGGCGATGGTGGTCGATCCCGATTGGGGCTTCAACGAGCAGCTCTACACGATGGTATGGGGCTCTGTTTATTTTCCGACTACCTGGTCGCAGTCCTGGATCGAAGACGCGCGCGTGACTGCGCTCGCCGGCGAGCAGATCAACTGGCCTGCAAACGAGACGTACGCTTTCTATAATCCGAAGACGGGCCTCACCTATCGCGCTCACTCGTCGGGAACCGAGACGTTGCTCGGCGCCACTCACCAGAAGGGCATCGGCGCGCGTATGCTCGAGTGGGCGAACAAGCTCGTGTTCTTGTCCTATGTGTGTGAGGTCGACAACAAAGGTGGGCCCGTGCTGAACCCAGACGGGACACCCAAGCTAATCCTGGACGTGAAAGGGCACGCGCAGCTCGATCCGAAGGCGACCGCGACCGCTGCGGCGCTGCAAAAGTTCGTGGACAACGTCGATATTCTTCGCGAGCTCACCTCCACCTTTAGTCGCGCGCTCGATGATGGAAGCCTCCCGCACCCATAAGAGCCAGAAGGTGGATACACTTTGGCGGTGATCACCCGCTCCTTCACTTGCAACCTGTGTGAAGCGCAGTGTGGGCTGCGCGTCGGCGTCGAGGGGGCGCGAATCACGTCACTGCGCGGCGATCCCGAGGACGTGCTCTCGCGCGGTCATGTGTGCCCCAAAGCGCACGGGCTCCGCGAGCTGTATGACGATCCTGATCGCCTCCGCTCACCGCGTGTTCGCGAGGGTGGAGTCTTGCGTGAGGCGACGTGGGAGGAGGCGCTGGAGCGCGCCACGACCAAGCTGTCCGAGATCAAGCGCAAGCACGGAGGTGACGCGATAGGCCTCTACATAGGCAACCCAGTCGTGCACTCACATCGCGGCTCGCTCGCGACGCAGCTGCTCACGATGGCGTTCGCTACCAAGAACCGCTTCGATCCCAACTCGCAAGACTCCAACCCGCGCCTCTTCGCATGCATGCAGGTGTATGGGGACGCGCTCTCCATGCCCGTGCCGGACTTCGAACGGACGGACTACTTGTTGATGCTCGGCGCGAACCCGGCCGCCTCGAACGGCAGCATGCTGGGCCTCGGAGATCCGAAGGCGCGCTTCGCCGACGTTCGCGCGCGCGGTGGCAAGATCGTGCTCTTCGATCCGCGCCGCACGGAGTCCGCCACGTGGTGCACGAGCCACCACTTCATTCGGCCAGGTGGCGACGCCGCGTTGCTGTTGTCGATGTTGCATGTGTTGTTCGAGGAGCGCCTCATCGACACGGATCATGTCGAGTCGATCGCCACTGGCCTCGACGAGCTACGTGCATGCTGCACCGATTTCTCTCCGACGCGCGTGGGGCCTGCGATCGCGGTCGATCCGGCGGTGATCCGCGCGATCGCACGAGACCTCGCGACCACGGAGCGCGCCGCCGTCTACAGTCGCGTGGGCGTATGCCAGAACGAGTTCGGCCCCGTGGCGTCTTGGCTCGTCGAGGTCGTCAACATCGTCACTGGCCACTTCGATCGCGAAGGAGGAGTGATGTTTCCCAAGCCTGCGGCCGACATCGCGCCGCTCGGTCGCAAGCTCGTCGGAAACAACTGGGGCAGGTGGCGATCGCGCGTCCGCGGTCTCCCTGAGTTCCTTGGCGCGCTTCCGTCGGCGGTCATGTCCGAGGAGATGGAGACTCCTGGAGACGGACAGATCCGCGCGCTCGTGTGCATGGCCGGAAATCCCGTCAGCTCCACACCCAACGGCGCGAGGCTCGAGCGGGCGATCGGCAAGCTCGAGTTCGTCCTCGCCATCGACTTCTACATCAATGAGACCACTCGCCACGCAGACGTCATCCTGCCGCCGAAGCACGTCTTCGAGACTGGCAACTACGATATGGTGCTGTCGCGGTTCGCCGTGCGGAACGTAGCCAAATACAGCCCTCCCATCGTCGAGACCGAAGACAACACGAGAGACGACTGGGCCATCGCATCCGAGCTC
>JANYHY010000398.1 GCA_025362165.1 Myxococcales bacterium
CCGAGCGCGCCTTGCGGACCTTCTTGGAAGACCTCGATCTTCACGCCGACAGAGTCATTGCCGCTGGAGAAGAGCTTCACGTACCCGGTCATCGTCACGGTCTGCGGCGTGCCTTGCGCCTTCGGTGTGTCGAGACACCCGAGGTCCACCGTGGGATCCGTGGAGGAGAAGTAGTGGAGGTTCGTGCCGCGCGCGACCTCGTTCTTGGGCGCCTGCACGTAGTCGCAGCACGCGTTGATGGGCTTGCCATTCGTGCACGCGAGCGGAGGCGAGAGCGTGGGCGCCGTGCATGGCGAGCACGCGGCGTATTGGTTCTTCGTCAGCGATGGCTTCGCCGCCTCGCTGGCGCACGTCACGGTCCCTTGCGGGTTGCTGCCCGCGTCCGTCGTGAGAGTGTTCTTGGAGCTACAAGCAGCGAGCAGAGAGAGCGTGGTGACACCGGCGAACAACGCGGAAGAGACTTGCATGACGACCTCAAAGGATGGCTGACAAGACGTTTGTAAGCGAACATCTTATCGCAAAGGAAGCCGCTCGTGACCGCCTCACCTTCGCCGTCAAAGAAGCTCGTCACCGACAAAGCCAAGGAGCTCGGCTTTGACGCGATCGGCTTTGCGAGCGCCAAGGCGCCGTTGGAGGCGGATTTTCAGCGCTATCGTGACTTCTTGCGGGAGGGGATGCACGGCGAAATGACCTGGCTCGAAGAGGGCGCGGACCTGCGCGAGCGAGTCGACAGCGCCGAACTCTTGGAGGGAAGCGAGACCGTGATTTGTCTCGCTCGCCGATATCAACGTGCAGACGAAGAGAGTGATCCGCCGTTCGCACGTTCGATCGCGAGGTACGCGCGCGGTCACGACTACCACAACGGCCTGCGCAAGAAGCTCCGTCAGCTCGCGGCGTTCGTACGCACGCTCGGTGAGCGCGTGGAGGCACGGCCGCTGTGCGACGAAGAGCCGATCCTCGAGCGCGCGTGGGCTGCTCGTGCCGGCCTCGGGTTCGTCGGCAAGAACGGGATGTTGATCGTCCCTGGGCACGGCTCGTATGTGCTCTTGGGAGAAGTGTTGACGACGCTCGCGATCGAGCCTGACTCGGCCATACCGGAGCGCTGTGGGAGCTGCACACGATGCCTGGATGCGTGCCCGACGCGCGCGTTCCCGAGACCGTTCGTGCTCGATCCGCGGAGGTGCGTCGCGTACTTGACGATCGAGCTGGAGGGTGACGCGCCCGAGTCGTTGCGCGAAGGCATAGGCGAGCACCTCTTCGGGTGCGACGACTGCCAGACGGTTTGTCCGTTCACGCGCGGTCACAAGGCAGCCTCGCGCGCGGAGACCTTCGCTCCGCTCGAGCGGTGGTCGACGACCGAGCTGACGGACCTGCTCGCGCCGGATTTCGAGTCGCGCTTCGGTGAGCTCACGCGTGGAAGCCCCCTATTTCGCGCCGGTCCCGTCGGTTTGGCGCGCAACGCCGCCATCGTGCTCGGCAACCGCAAGGACGTCTCCTCGCTGCCGGTGCTGCAGACCGCTGCGTCCTCGCATCCATCGCTCGTGGTCCGGCGAGCAGCGACTTGGGCGGTCAATTGGGGCTGGCCAAACACCTAGCGTTGATGTCCCGAAGGCGGCATCAATTGGGGCTGGCCAAGCCAATCCACCTAGTCGTTGTGCGACGACAATTGCATCAACGGAGGAGCGTCGTCCGTCCTACCTGGTATATAAAGGACAACATGCACTCTGCACGCATCACCTCGCTCATCATGGCGCTCGCGTTGTTGCCGTCGGTGAGCCTCGCGCAAGAGAGCGCTCTCGGCCCTCTGCGAGAGGCAACGCAGAAGAGCGCGACCGATCCCGCTGCGGCGCTCGCGCTCGGTCGTGCGTTGAGGCGCGCGGGTCACCCAGACGAAGCGCTCGTGGAGCTGCGTCGCGGCGCTGCGCTCCAGACAGGGCACGAACCCGGCAACGCGATCTTGCTCCACAGAGAGATCGCCCGCACTTACGTGGACAAGCGCGACTTCGGTCAAGCCGTCATCGCTTGCCGGGTCGTCGGCGCGCAGACTGGCGGCGGTCCTGCCGGTCACGCTTGCACGGCAGAGGCGCACCTCTTGTGGCGGCGAGGGAGCGAGGCGTTGGCGGAAACGGCGCTGGCGCTCGCGAACGGAAACCACGTCGTCGACGCGAAGGTCGCCGAGGGTCGCGCGTACGCGCTGACGATGGACGAGACGAAGGCAGAGGCGTCGCTTCGAGAGGCGATCACTTGGGACGCGAACGCGGCGGACGCATACGTCGCGCTGGGCGAAGTGCTCGAGTCGACGCACCGCCACGATCTCGCGGTCGAAGCGCTGAAGAAGGCCGCGCAGCTGGATCCTGCGAGCCCTGACGCAGCGTACGCGCTCGGGCGCACGTTGCCGCCTGGACCAGACGCGATCACCGCCCTCGAGCGGGCGACGCGCGATCGCCCGACATTCACGGCCGCTTGGACCACGCTCGCGACGGATCTCCTCGCGCAGAACCGCGCCGCGGATGCGCACAAAGCAGCGGAGAGCGCTCTGCGAGGCGCCGCGCAGGACGTGAACGCGCACGTGTTGATGGCCAAGGTGTGGCTCGCGGAGAGCAAGCCAGACGACGCGCTGCGCGAGGCTGCGGTCGCGCTCGGCATCGTAGCAAACTCGGCGCCCGCGAAGCTCGTCACCGCAGACGCGTACGCGCAGAAGGGCGAGATCGATCTCGCGCTAGAGCAGTACCAAGCCGCGTACGGATTCGATCACACGGACCCATCGCCGCTCCTGCACGCGAGCGCGGCTTGCATCAAGGCGAACCGCACGACGAGCGCGAAGGCTTACGGAAGCAAGGCGACGACGGATTTCCCGTCGCTCGCGGCGGCGTGGGTCGCGCTAGGCGACGCGCTCGTCGCGGACAAAGAGGGACCTGCCGCGAAGACCGCATACGAAAAGGCGCTCACCTTGCCGAGCGTGGACGCGACGAGCGTGCGCGCGAAGATCGCTGCGATTCACTGACGTGGTATAGGCCGTCGCCATGCACCCGCTCGCCGAGCGCGTACTCCAGCACGAGGTGCGCGCCGCCGCCCGCGCGATGCGCCTCATCGACGATCGCACGCCCGACGCCGCTGCGCTGCTCAAGGATCTGTTCCCACACACGGGCAAGGCCAGCATCATCGGCGTCACCGGCAATCCTGGCGCGGGCAAGAGCACGCTGGTGGATCGTCTCATCGAAATCTATCGAAAAGAAGGCAAGCGCGTCGGCGTGATCGCGGTCGATCCGAGCAGCCCCTACACGGGCGGCGCCATCCTCGGTGATCGCATCCGCATGCAGCGCCACGCCACGGACGAAGGCGTGTTCATTCGCTCGGTCGCGACGCGCGGTCACATGGGCGGGCTCTCACGCTCTGCGCGCGATCTCGTGCGCGTGCTCGACGCGTTCGGCTGCGACGTGGTGTTGGTCGAGACCGTTGGAGTGGGCCAAGACGAGCTGGAAATCACGCGCACAGCACACACGACGCTCGTCGTGATGGCGCCGGGCATGGGCGACGAGGTTCAAGCCATCAAGGCCGGGTTGATGGAGGTCGCTGACGTCTTCGCGGTCAACAAGGCCGACAAGGACGGCGCCGACGCCACCGTGCGCGATCTGGAGCTGATGATCGCGCTCGGCAGCGACGTGATGATCGCTGTTGGCAAGCAAAGAGGACACACGGTCCATGGCAAGACCGCAGGGCTCAAAAGTTCTTTTGAGACGAATGACGAGCGCTGGACTCCACCGATTCAGAAGTGTGTCTCCACGCGCAACGAGGGCGTGGCCGATCTCACGACGCTCCTCGCCAAGCACCGCGTGTGGGTCGAGACCACCGAAGCTGGCAAGGCTCGCAAACACGCACGCCTCGGAGAAGAGCTGCGCGACAGCCTGCGTGAAGCGCTCATCGAAGCAGCGACGAGCGCGCTCGAAAAAGAGCTCGAGGAGGCGGTCGCCGCCGTAGAGCGCCACGAGGTGGATCCCTACACGGCGACCGAGCGCCTCATCGATCAGTTCCGCGCTGGCATCACTTCCCGGTCTTGACGATCATCCCGCCGCCCAGGTTGATCCAATAGACGCTCGTGCCGTCGAGAGCGACGCAGCCAGGGAAATTCTGCCCCTTCGCGAGCTGAGTTGGGTTCGCGCCGCCTACGGTCGCGCGGTTGACTGTGCCCGTGTTCGGCTGGACGTTCATCGCTGAGTTCGCGGCGTTCACCCAGTACACGTTGGTGCCGTCTGTCGCGACTCCAAGCATGATGAACTGGTTCGGGACGAGCTGCACCGCCGCCGTGTTGCTGGCGTTGAGCGGGTAGGTGAGCAGCGCGCTGTTTCCGCCCATGGACGAGGCGACGTACGCGGTGGTGCCGTCGATCGCGAGCCCGCGCGCGCCTGGTGCGCCGCCGTTCGTGGACATCACCGTGATCGGTCCGCCGCCTTTGGCCATGCGATTGACGACACCAGACATCGAGTCGGTCCAGTAGACGTTGGTCCCGTCGACGCGAATGTTCTGCGCATGTCCGCCGCCGCCGCCGCCGCCGAGCTTCTTCGGGTTCTGTCCGTTCTTGTCGCTCGACCACACAGTGCCGTCGCCGGTGTTCGCCCAATAGACGTTGGTCGCGTCGATCGCCACGTCGTTCGGGAAGGCTTGGTTTGTCGCGATCGTGGTCGCTGCGCCGCCTCCAACAGGGACGCGATACACGCCGCCGGTGGTCTGGTTGAACTGCGACGCGTTTGCGTAGAACACATAAGTGCCATCCGACGCGATGCCGTGAGGACGGTCCTGATTGCCGATCACGGTGTTCCAGTTGCCGCCATTGATGGGCACCGAATAGACCGCGCCTCCGCCGTTCGCGAGCAGCCCGGTCGCCCAGTAGACATTCTTCGAGTCGACCGCGAGGCAAGCGAAGTCTCCGACCTTGGGAGGCGCTCCTGCGTCCGAGCCGATGAGCGGGCAGGTTCCGTTGGTGCACGTCGTGTTGCAGACGATGTTGCAACCGCCGCAGTTCGCGTTGTCGTTCGAGAGGTTGATGTTGCAACCGTCTGCTGGATTGCCGCTGCAGTTCGCCATGGGCGCGTTGCACGTGAGCCCAGAGTCACGCACGCTCGTGTCAGGGCTAGCGTCTGGGTTGTTGGCGCCATCAATCGCGCTCGTGTCTGGATCGTTGCCTCCAGAGTCGTTGCCAGGTTGATTGATCGAGGTCTCGTCAGCGCCGCCGCAGGCCAGCAGTACGAGCGGGATCGCAGACAATGAGAGTCGAGAAAAGCGAAGCGCCATGAGTCCCTCCAAGGTTCGTCAGAGCCAGTGCACTCGACGTGCCCCGATGACAATTTGGCCCCTTTGAGCGATCTCGGAGGTGGCGGCCTGCCAACGTCGTTGCCGCTCTCCGACATGTTTGCGGGCTGGTACCGCGCGCGTTCACCTCACCGAGCAGCGCCTTTGTAGCGATTGATGAGGCCGTTCGTGGAGGCGTCGTGTGTGCTGACTACACCAGGCGCGAGGAGCTCCGGCAGGATCTTGCTCGCGAGCTGTTTGCCTAGCTCCACGCCCCACTGATCAAAGCTGTAGATGTTCCACACGATGCCTTGCACGAAGATCTTGTGCTCGTACATGGCGACGAGCTGACCGAGTACGCGCGGCGTGATCTGTTGCACCATGATCGAGGTCGTCGGTCTGTTGCCCGTGAAGACTTTGTGAGGCGCGAGCGCGTCGACCGAGGCCTTGTCCAACCCAGACTTCTCGAGCTCCGCGCGGACCTCGGCCTCGGTCTTTCCTTTCATGAGCGCCTCGGTCTGCGCGAAGAAGTTCGCGAGCAGGATCATGTGGTGCTGGCCGAGGGGGTTGTGACTCTTCACCGGCGCGATGAAGTCGCACGGGATGACGCGCGTCCCTTGATGAATCAACTGATAGAACGCGTGCTGTCCGTTGGTGCCTGGTTCTCCCCAGATCACGGGGCCCGTGGAGTGGTCGGAGATGCGGCTTCCTTGCCGGTCCACGCCCTTTCCGTTCGACTCCATGTCGCCCTGTTGGAAGTACGCGGAGAAGCGGTGCAGGTATTGATCGTACGGGAGGATGGCGTGCGTCTCGGCGCCGAAGAAGTTGGAGTACCAGACGCCGAGCATCCCGAGGATGACCGGCAAATTCTTTTCGAGCGAAGTCGTGCGGAAGTGCTCGTCCATCTCGTGCGCGCCCGCGAGGAGCTCCTCGAACGAGTCCATGCCGATCGTGCAGGCGATGGAGAGACCGATCGCGCTCCAGAACGAGTAGCGACCGCCGACCCAGTCCCAGAACTCGAACATGTTCGCCGTGTCGATGCCGAACTTGGAGACCTCGGCGGCGTTCGTGGAGACGGCGACGAAGTGCTTGGCGACCGCGTCGTCTTTGGCGTTCAGCTTCTCGAGCAACCAAGCGCGCGCGGACTTCGCGTTGGTGAGTGTCTCTTGGGTCGTGAACGTCTTGGAAGCGACGATGAAGAGCGTCGTCTCGGGATCGAGCGAGCGCAGCGTCTCTGCGATGTGCGTGCCGTCAACGTTCGAGACGAAGTGTGGCCGCATCGGCGTCTCACCTGGTTTTCGCCCCTTCCAGAAGGGCTTGAGCGCCTCGGTCACCATCACGGGTCCGAGATCGCTGCCGCCGATGCCGATGTTCACGATGTCCGTGATCGCCTTGCCGGTGTGACCCTTCCACGCGCCGGAGCGGAGCCTGTCGGTGAAGCTTCTCATCTTGCCGAGCACGGCGTTCACGTCCGGCATCACGTCTTTGCCGTCGACCAAGATGGGTCGGTTGCTCCGGTTGCGGAGCGCCACGTGCAACACCGCGCGCCCCTCGGTGCCGTTGAGCTTCGCTCCCGAGAACATCCCTTGGATCGCGTCGTCGACCTTCTGTTGCCGCGCGAGATCGAACAGCAGCTTCATCGTCTCGGCGGTGACACGGTGCTTGCTGTAGTCGACGAACAGCGCGCCGACCTCGATCGAGAACGTCTCGAAGCGCTTGTCGTCTTTTGAAAAGAGATCGCGCATGTGGGTCTGCGCGACGGCTTCGTGATGAGCGGAGAGTGACTTGAATGCAGGTGTCGTGGCGACGGTCATGGGGACGGAGGATATGGCAAACTTGCCCGTCTGCTCCGCGGTTTTCTACGATCGCCCCATGGATGCACCGTTTCAGGCGATCTGCACGTTCCTCTTGCTCGGATCGACGTCAGCGACGCTGTTCGCGCTCGCCGCGGGCTTGCTCTAGGCCAGCTTCCCGACGCGTCGCGCGCGAGGCTTCTTCGGCTTGGGCTTGCGCCCGATCTTGATCGCGGCGAACGCGCTCGGACAGCGGACGCCCTCTTGTAGTTTGGCGAGAGGACACTCCTCGCACTTGGGTCGCTCGGCGTCGCACACGCGTCGGCCGTGAAAGATCAAGACGTGACTTGCGCGGTACCAGTCTGGCTGCGGTAAGAGCTTGTTCAGCTCGCGCTCGATCTCCTCTGGTTCTCTCTTCTTGGTCCAACCGAGCCGCTGCGAGAGGCGCTGCACGTGCGTGTCGACGACGACGCCGTCGGGCGCGCCCCACATCACGCCGAGCACGACGTTCGCGGTCTTGCGTCCGACGCCGGGGAGCTTCACGAGCTCCGCCATCGTACGAGGCACCTCACCGCCGTGCCTCTCGACGAGCGCCTTGGCGAGCCCGACGATGTTCTTGGACTTCTGCCGGAACATGCCGATGCGATCGATGAGACCTTCGACCCTCTTGGTGTCCGCCACAGCGAGAGCCTTCGCGCTGGGATAGGCTAAAAATAGGCTCGGCGTGAGCTTGTTCACGGCGACGTCCGTCGTCTGCGCGCTCAAGACAGTGGCGACGATGAGCTCGAACGCGTCACGATGATCGAGTTCGCAGTGCGCCTCTGGGTGACGCCTTGCGAGGACCTCGAGCATCGCGCTTGCCTCTTGGGGCGTGCGCTTGCGTGCGCGTAGTGTCGCCAACTAATTCAGGTCGCCTTCGGGCTCGGGCGGGGGCTCGGTTCCGGGTGCCGGCGGCGGTACGGTCTCGCCGGTCGGCGCGTCCGCGGTCTCCTCGCTGCTCTCTGCGAGGCGCTCCATCGCGACGACGCGCTCGTCGTCCTCTACGGACATGATCTTCACGCCCTGCGCGTTGCGCCCGGTCTCACGGATCTCCGCGACGCGCGTGCGCAAGGTCTGGCCCTTGTCCGTGATGAGCATGAGCTCGTCCGACTCGCCGACGAGGCGCACGTCCACGACCGGCCCGTTTCGCTCGGACGCGTCGATCAGAATGATGCCCTTTCCGCCGCGGTTTTGTGAGCGAAACTCGTCCCAGTGCGTGCGCTTGCCGTAGCCCTTCTCGCAGAGCGCGAGCACGAACACGCGCGTTGGATCGCTGATGGTCATGCCGACCACAGCGTCTCCCTCCTCCAGCTCGATGCCCTTCACGCCCATCGTGGAGCGGCCCATCGCGCGGACTTGCTCCTCGCTGAAGCGGATCGATTGGCCCATCTTGGTCGCGAGCATCACCTCGCGCGTGCCGTCAGTGACCGCCGCAGAGAGCAGCTTGTCGCCGTCCTCGATTTTGACGCCGATGATGCCCTTCTCGCGGAAGTTCTCGTACTCGTCCAGCTCGGTCTTCTTGATCTGACCGGCGCGCGTGACGGTGACGACGAAGTGTCCCTTCTCGATCTTCGGGATCTCCACGATCGCAGCGACGCCCTCGCCAGGCTCCATGCCGACGAAGTTCACGATCGCGCGCCCCTTGCTCTGCCGAGTCGCCTGGGGGATCTCGTAGACCTTCTTGACGTAGACCTTGCCCTTGTCGCTGAAGAAGAAGACATACGCGTGCGTGGAGGCGACGAAGAGTTGCGTGACGAAGTCTTCGTCGCGGGCCTCCATCCCGATCTTGCCTTTGCCGCCGCGACGCTGCGCGCGGTACGTGCTCGTGCCGGTGCGCTTGATGTAGCCGGCGTGCGAGATCGTGACGACCATCTCCTCTTCTTGGATGAGGTCTTCTTCGCTGATTTCACCCTCGTTCGCGACGATCTCGGTCTTGCGCTTGTCCGCGAACTTGGTGCGGATCTCCTCGAGCTCCATCACGATGAGGTCGAAGAGGACGTGCTCGTTCGCCAGGATGTTCTGGAGGCGCGCGATCTCGGTGCACAGCTCG
>JANYHY010000056.1 GCA_025362165.1 Myxococcales bacterium
TGAATGACCGGGCCCCTTGGTGACGATCTAGACCGGGACCCTTGGTTACAGGTCCGTCTGCTCTTGAAGCACAATCTTGATCGTTGTGTTGCGCAAACCGGGTGCTTCGCGACAGAGACCGAGACCCTGCTGACACAACCCAGCTGGTGAGAAGCGCAAACCGGACGCTCATGACTCACAGACCGGCACGCTCGATCCACGAACCAGGCGCTTGGCGACGCAGACTCGATCGTCGACCGAGCGCAATCCGATTCATGAACCGAGACGGAGACCGGCACGTAGACCGGGTTCTCTCGGACGTTGCCCGATCGCAGACCGAACGGATCAGCGCAACGCCTCGAGGCGTAGCTGACCTTTTCGGAAGCTGAGAAATCCGAGCAGCAAAGGTCCGTAGAACAACTCCCAATCGTCCTCACCAATCGGTTTGAGTCCAACTGGCTGACCGGTGAGCAGGTTCGTGAGGAGGCAACGCGCACCCCTGTGACCAAGGCGCGCCCCGGTTGTCACGCGTCGTACGATGACGCCTTCACCATATTCGGGCTCACGTAGCTTATGAGGCATAGGCCGAAGCGAAGGCTCGTAGTGACTTGCTGGAGGAGTTTGTCCGAGAGCTTCATGCGGGCGACGCTCGTTGTAGTCGGCGCGGAAGCGATCGAACGCGCGTTGCTGGTCAGCAAACGTGTCAGCTGGGGGAGACGCGGTCTGCTCCTTGAGCGTGCGGTGCATCCGCTCGTGTCGGCCGTTTTGCTGTGGCTTGCCTGGCTCGATGCGCTCGGGAACGATACCGATTTGAACCCACCAAACGCTCAGACGTGAGAGCCCACCTACTGCCTTGGTGGCGAACGGCGCGCCGTTGTCGGAACGAATGCGTGCGGGCACACCGAACTCGCGGAAGGCGAGCTCGAACTGCTCCCGCACCGGAATTTCCTTGGGAACGTGTAGACCCTCGCACTTGATCAAGTAGCGCGTCGCTGCATCGCTGATCGTGAGCGGATGGCACCGGACTCCGTCGCGACAGGCAAAGTGACCTTTGAAGTCGACGCACCAGACATCATTGGGCGCGTGGGCATGCGCGAGTGGCTCGGAGCTCGGCGGGACGCGCAAGCGCGCACGTCGCGGACGCACGAGCCCGTAGCGATCGAGGATGTCACCGATGGTGCTCGCCGCTGGCAATGGGTGGTCGTACTTGAGATTCACCAACCGCGCGCGGAGCTTCTTCGGACCATCGAATGGGTGCTGCTTACGCAAAGCAACGATTCGATCAACGACGACGTCAGGTGTGCGATGCGGGCATCGGAGCGCTATGGGTAGCCGGTCCTCGAGCCCGCCTGGCCCGCACGCACTATAGCGTTGCAGCCACTTGTAACCCTTCGCGCGACTGATGCCGAAGCGGTCACAGAGCCGCGTGAAGTTGCCCTTGGGATCCTCGGCCACTGCAGCAATGAATCGAATGCGCTCGTCCACGACACGGGTCTCTTTCCACGGCATGGGCAGAGATTGCCGCTCGCCGCAAAGCAGACCCATCACCAAAAAGTGTCACCCAAGGACCCGGTCCAAAGTGTCACCCAAGGACCCGGTTTGCACCGCACGAGCTCTGCGCGTGAGTGAGCGTCTTCGTTCGATGGGCTCCCCTTCAAATCGGGTGGACGCGCTTGTGAAGGTCGTGCGCGGCCGAGGGCTGGGGTTGGAGACACCTTGGAGGCCTCGCGCAGGAGCCTACTTCAGGACATTTTCGCAAAGCAGATCGTCGCCGCTGGGTCTCGTCGGGAGATCGACTTGTAGCGACAGGTAGCGAACGCCGTCGAACTCTTCTTCGAACGTGACGTCTTCGCTGAAGCACGTTTTGTCTGCACGGCGGAACGCGACTGTTCCGGAGATCGAACGTCGTAGGACGACGGAGGTCTCGGTGGCGCGCTCGACGGTCCATTCTCGCTCGGTGACGACGACGCGGAGCGGTTGGAACTCGGTGGTCGCGCCATCTTCGATCGACTCCTTCACGGCTTGCATCGCCGCAGGCTCGAGGATCGGGAGCTTCGACTTCGGCATGCGGTTGTTCGGGATGGCGTCTCGGTGCTCTCGCTCATGCATGGCGTCGAGCGCGGCGACTCCACGATCGATCGCGTCGCGCCCACCCGACAGATCGACGAGGAAGACACCCGAGGCGACCGTAGACTCGAGGTCCTTCATCGAGAGGGGATCGTGGTTCACTTGGAGCAGTCGCAGCTCGCCGCGCAAGTCGAGGACGTCTGCGGCATCTTGCCCTTCCATCACGCGCCGAAGATCTGACTCGCACCCCGTCGCGAGCAGCGCCTCGTCATGCAGCTTGGGGACGACCGACGCCGTGAAGGTTCGAGAGACGAGGACCTGCGCGCCTTCTTTGGTGGTCCCATCGATCGCCGTCGTGCACGTGCCCAGGTTCGGGTGCGCGCGCGCGCTGAACTTCACCTCGATGGAGAACGTCGTGTGCGCGCCTGCGTTGAAGAGCGGCGCGGGCAGCGTGATTTGAGCGTCGATCGCCTCTCCCGGGACGAAGCGTGGCTTGGTGAACGCGACGGGACCGCCTGTCGGTGGATCGGGTTCACGATCGGGCGGGGCAGGCGTCGCGCTCGGAGCAACTTCAGCGGCCGTCACCGTCGCGCTATGCACTGGCTCCGGGGGCGGCTGAGGAGGGGCGACCATCGGCGGCGCCGCACCACACGCCGCCACCAACAGCAACCATCCACGCGCGCTCGACTTCATCATCCACGAAAAGAGCAACGTTCGTGCCCCTCACGCGCTCTACGATCCCTCACACCCGTACCCGGTGGTCGCGTAGTCGGAGCGAGCGCTCATGGTCATCCGAGCTCGGGCGCCTCGCCACGAGCCGAATGCCAGACTGCAAGGATCTCGAGGACGTCTTCGTTGATCCGATAGTAGATGAAGTACCGCGTCCGGTTCACGAACGAGCGGCGTACGGTCCCCAAGTCGGGATCGTTCTGCGCCGCGAGTCTTCCGATAGTGGGCGATCGCACCACCACGGCGATGGCCGCCTTCAGTTCTGCGGTGAAGAGATCCGGAGCGTCGCGCCGGTGTTCGCGCCACCACGCGTCGATTCGAGCGGCGTCGTCTGCGGCTCGCGTTTGGAAGACGACGATCAAAGTGGGACGATCAAAGTGTCAGCCGCGAAGACGCGCGAACACGTCTGCGGCTGGAATACGCTCGCTTCGGTCCGCAATTCGCGCTTTCAGCTCGGCGCGCTGTTCGTCCGTGAGCTCATCGTCCGATCGCAGCTCGAGCTCCATGCCGTCTGGGAGATCGGTCGGCTCGTCGACGATGAGCCGGCCATTTTTGACTCGCGCACGGACTGTCAGCATAAGCAAAGAGTAGCACGCCGCTCCGTACAAAAGCCGGAAGGGCG
>JANYHY010000403.1 GCA_025362165.1 Myxococcales bacterium
CGGTCACGCAGCGCGCGGTCGTCTCGACGTGGCGCAAGCTCACGCTGGTGCTCGGCGCGTACGTCGCGCGCCCCGAGAGAGGCATGGTGGCGGCACCTGCACTAGAGCCCACGCGCTTCCTCGTCGAGGCGTGCCAATGAGCGCGATCGATCGCGTGCCTGAGGTCGCGAGCGAAGAGCTGGTGGAGCGGCTGCTGCACCTCGATCGCACGCGTGTACGGTCTGCGCACACGCCCGACTCGCCTCGCGCGCCCGACCGCGACACACGCCGGCTGGGAGTATGCGTGACCGCGCCGAGCGTTGTAGAGGCGCCGCGAGCCCCTATGCGTCCGCCGATCTCGTGTGCCCGACGGTCGGCGGAGTGATGTCCGGCCTCGATGAGGGAGAGGGTTTGCTCGAGGTCGATCCTCGCGTTGGAGAGATCTTGGTCACTGTCGATGCGATCGATCCGGTCACGAGACGACAGCTGGGCTTCCCTGGTCGCGACGGCCAGCTCACCACTTACGTCTTCTATTACGCGCGCGCCGAAGAGCGCGTGTTCCTCGTCGATCTGTACGAGCGATTCTTCGACACGCTCTGCACGTACAAGCGCGGGGACGGCAAGCTCGTTCGCCCGACGTTCGGCTTCATCCCTGGTTGGTCCCGCCTCTCGCCGATGCCGTCTGCGCCTTCGCGCGTCGCGCTCGTGGGAGACGCGGCCGCTCGACACTCGCCGCTGACGTATTGCGGCTTCGGCGCAACGCTGCGCTCGTTCGAAGGTGCGGCTTGGGTAATCGCTGACGCGGTGGAGCAAGACCGTGATCGCGTGGACCTCGCAGATCACGAGGCGATCCACTCGCTGACGGGAGCGGAGAAGAGCTCAACGAGCTGCTCGACGCCGCGTTCGCGACGCTCTACCAAATGGGCCCCGACGCGTTCGCGAGCCTCTTGCGTGACGAAATGCGACCCGTGCGCTTCGTCGAGTTCTTGCGCAAGACCGCGTTACGGCACCCGCGCGTGTGGGGGAAGGTCGCGCGCGGTCTCGGCGTGCGCAACGCGGGCAAATGGAGCCTCGGCGTCGCTCGTTCGGTGCTCTCGTGATCAGACTCTGCGCATTCGGAACGGCAGGAGAAGCTCGACTGGCCTCATCGCGAGGCGTGTTCCAGAGAACGTCTCGTGCATCGCGCGCACACTCTGGCTACCCATCGTGGTGGTGATCAGCTCGCGCGAATAGAACGGCGTGTCCTCCAGCTGCGCGACGACGCACGGTGGATGACCGCTCTCGGTTCGCGCCATGCGCTCGATGCCCCAGCGAGTGCGGCTCATGGGCAAGCTGACGAGATCCTCTTCTTCGCGCACGCTGTCTCGATCGATCGACATCGCTCGATCGCGCTTGCTGCGATCCGTGAGCTCCACGTCGTACGTGACGAACGCGCGTTCGCCCACATGCGCGCGAGACCACGACCACTGACGAAATGCGGCGGAGAGCGGCTCGTCGCCTGCGTTGCTATCGTGATAGCCGCGCGCGGTGAAGCGCACGTTCGGCTCGATGAGTTGAACCTCCAAGCGCCCGCTCGGCGCGACGGGCCACCAAGAGTGACGACCCGTGGGCTCGAGCGCCATGCGCTGATCGGTCGTAAAATCCGCGGTGAACACGATGCGACCGATGATTGGTCGTTGAGTCCATGGGGAGCGCTCGTGTACGTCGACGACGAGTCGATCGCCCTCCCACCTCATCGAGCTCCGACCGATCCGTAGCGAAGACGCGCTTCGATCAGACGCGTGGATCGTCTGCTCGGTGAGAGCCCACGCGCGGCGCTCACGGTTGTAGACGCCGATGTTCAACGCCGAGTACGCGAGCGGATCAATCGGACCGCCCGTGCGCCGCGCCTTCGCGTAGGTGGGCGAGAATGGGTTGCCGAGCATCGCAATGAGAACGACGCCATGCGCGCCATCATCGCTTACGCCGTCGAGGTAGAACCACTCGTAGCCGCCCGCTGCGATGTCGCGATCGAAGCGAGGTACGCGATCGCGCTGCGCGCTGCGAGCTGCCCGCTCAGCGACGCCATCGGCACGCCCGGTCCTGGGTGCACGCTCCCACCGGCGAGAAACAGGCCCGCGATCTTGGTCTGCGAGCCCTCCCTCGAGAACGTCGACAGCGCCCCTCGCGCCGCCGGACCGTAGAGCGCTCCGCCCGATCTCGGAAAGCGCGCCTCGAACTGCAGCGGCGTCGTCCACTCGCTGGCCTGCGCTGCGAGAGTGAGACCGCAGCGCTCCAAGGTCGAACAGGTTGCTTCTTGCCATCGAACGAGCTCCTCGTGATTCCACAGTTGCGGTTGGTCGCCCGTCGCAGGCGCGTTGACGATCGAGAAGAAGCGCTCGGACTCCAGCGCCTCGGGATGGTCGGCGCGGTCTTGCGCGCACACGTAGACGGTGGGCTGGTCTGCGCGACGACGCGCGCCGAAGTTCGCGCGGAACTCGGCCTCGTAGTCGTCGGAGAAGAAGACGTTGTGATGTACGAGCGGGACACCCCTGGCGCGACCGACCGCGGCCCAGGTGACGGCAGACAGAGAGCGAGCCTTTGGCGCCGTGCGCGCAGGCGCGTCTCGTTGGCCCCCCAAGAGATCCGTCACCGCGGACACGTCGCCGTTTACGATCACCGCGTCCGCGCGAAACGTGCAATCGGCCGTATTTACTGCGGCCGCGTGGCCTCCGCGCACTTCCACGTGCTCGACGTTCACGTTCGTCATGATCTGCACGCCGAGTTCTCGCGCGAGCGTCTCGAGCGCGCGCGCCATGTTCACCATCCCGCCAGAGACGCGCCATACGCCGCTCGCCTCCACGTGCGCGATGAGGTTGAACGTCGCGGGCGCCTCGAATGGCGAGGAGCCGCAGTAGGTCGCATAGCGCCCGAAGAGCTGTCGAAGCTCGGACGACTTGAAGTACTTGCAGAGCGCGCTCCACATGCTGCGGTGTGCGTCGATCCCCACGAGAGCGCCGAGGCCGATGGACGTCGCACGCGAGAACAGGCCGCCCATCGTCGGCCGCTGCGATCGCAAGAACGGCCCCTCGACGATCTCGTAGATGCGCTTGGCGTCCGCGCAGAATCGCTCGAAGCCTTGCGCTTCGCGATCACCGAATGCGCTCGCGATCGCCGCGCGGCTCTTGCTCGTGTCTCGGTGGAGATCGAGCACGCGACCGCCGGACCACACGTGTCGAGCGATCACCTCGACCGGCTCGAGCTTCACGTAGTCGTCCAGGTTCTTGCCGGCGAGAGCGAACAGCTCGTCGAAGGCCCAACGCATCGTGAGCACTGTCGGACCGACGTCGATCTCTCGACCGGCGACCTCGGCCACGCGCAGCTTGCCGCCCACCGAGGGTGCGCGCTCGAGCACCGTCACTCGTGCTCCGCCCGCGGCGAGCGCGATCGCCGCGGAGAGCCCGCCAACCCCGCCTCCCAAGACGGCGGCGGATCTGGGCGTCCCACCAACCATTTTCAATCTCTATACAAGATGTCCTCTAGGGCACGCATTAATATGGCTCGCGTGGCCATGACCTTCTCCGCGCTCCCCCGTTCAATTTGCCAACCTTCGACAATGCGGAGACCCGCGGACGCCCATGCGTGCACAAGGTCTACGGAGAGGCTGTCGCGCTCTTGGTCGGTGACGGGCTGATCGGGGTCGAGCAGCTCGCAGCGCGCGCGGTCAAGGCGTCCAGGTGAAGTCGTCGCCGGTGCCAGCGTAAGGACCTACCGGCACGAACCGCCCGTGAACCACGGTGGGGCCTAGCTCCAGCATCACATAGTGCGCGGCGTGATCGATGAAGCGCTTGCTGTTCGGCTCGATGGCCTTGTCATTCTCGTGATGAAACGGCGCTCCGCCGCCTCCCGTGACCACGAACTCGACGAGCTTGTTCTCGAAGCCTTTGCGCTCGACTCGCTCGTACGCGTGGGCGTGGCCGGTGACGACGAGCGACACGTGGTGCTTGTCGAGTACACCTTCGACGACGCGCTCTTTCACCCACGGCACAGGTCCGTCCTCCGCCGCGGAGCTGTACGGCGGCATGTGCATCGAGACGACCACGTTGAGTTTGTTTTGATCGGCCTCTGCCAACGTTTTGTCGAGCCAAGCAAGCTGATCGGCGTCGAGCGGATCGCGATCACCGAGTAGATCATCGCCCGTGTCGAGCACGATGAAGCGATACCCGCTGGCGTCGATGGAGCCGTACAGGTGCGTCGCGTCCCGCGGCGTGACCTCGTCGAACGCAAACAGCCGCGCGACCTCGTCACGATCGTGATCGTGATAGGTGTCGTGGTTGCCGGGGACGAACAGGAGCGGCACGCGATCGGTCAAGCGCAACCCGCGAGTGTCTTCGAGGAACGCGTTCCACCCATCCGGATCACGCGTCATCACCAAGGGCGCGCCGATCGTCTGATGGAGCAACGCGGGGAACGGCATGATGGAGAAGAGCGTGGTCCACGCGTAGCCACGAAAGTATTGGGGCCAGAACGGCATCAAGTACTGCCATCCACCCCAATCGGGCATGTGCCCGATCGGCAAGCAGCGAAGCGCGTCGCCAGTGAAGAGCACGAGATCGGGGTGCTCACTTCGGATGGCTTCGACGACCGCGCGGTGTTGGTCGCGTCCGCCGCGAGTGTCGCCATAGACTGCGACACGTAGCGTGGCCGCAGACGACGCGCTCGCAGTGAGAGGAACGGTCGCCCGCCCCGTGATCGGATCGAGCAGGCTTGCGTCAGTGGCGGGATGCGCGATCGATCCGCCGCACCCACCAAGGAACGCGCACAACACCATCAACGTGCGAGAAGACACACGCAGACCTTAGTGCAGGGTGCGCAGATGTAGGCCCGATTTCGCGCGAGCTCCCAAGGCGAAGATTGCACGAAGTGTCTGCCTCTCGCTGCGGCCTTTTGTCGTTTGCGCGGGAACTTCGGCAATAACACGGTGTCT
Source organism: Myxococcales bacterium (assembly GCA_025362165.1). GTDB lineage: Bacteria > Myxococcota_A > Polyangia > Polyangiales > Polyangiaceae > JANYHY01. The sequence goes on from JANYHY010000403.1 coordinate 4,946, forward strand.
CGTCCTCCAAGCACCGGCCTCGCCGGCTTTTCTTTTGTTCTGGAGCCTCTCCCATCCGGCGCGATGGGTGGGAGGAACCGACGCAGGGCCCGACAAACGACGGAAGCATCTGCTCGTGGACTCGGTACAATCAAAGAGGGCACAGGCAGATGGAGCTCCGAACGGTCAACGCTGTCTTGCTCGTCGGGTTTGGAACCCTGCTGCTCGCGAGCGGCACGCAGCACGAGCATCCGATCTTGTCCGAAGGGCAAGGTAAGGCGGTCGCTGGTCTCGAAGCTGACTACACAGCTCGCAAGGACGCCGCGTCGCTTGCGAAGCTCGCGCAGGGCTACGTGGACGCAGAGGCCTCTGGATACGCGGTGAGCGTGATCGAGAGTGCGCCGATCGATCTGCAGAAGACGCCGATCGTGCAGCACTCCTACGCACGCGCGCTATTGGACTCCGGTCGCGCACAAGATGCGCTCGCCGCAGAGCACCGCACTCTCGACATGTGCGCGACGGTGCTCGAGTCGAACGACCAAGCGCACGCGTGCGACACATGGTTGATCGCGTCGGCGACGCGGCGCGCGGACATCATCCAACAGCTCGTCGACCTCGGCGTCGAAGACGCGCAAGCTCACCCCGAGCAGAGCGCCATCGCCTATCAAAACGCAACTCGCGAAGCGCACATCGTCGTCCGATGAGTGGCCCGCGAATCGGCTTGTTCGCCTTGGGCGCGCTCTCCATGGCTGCGTGTCTCAACACACCGCCAAAGGTGGTCCGCCCGATGGCGACCAAGAGCTACGAGTCTACGTCGCTCCAATTTTTTCCACCGCCGCTCGCGCTCGCAGAGGCCGAAGACGCGATCGTCCGCATCGTCGGTCCACAGACCTCGTGCTCGGGGACGCTCATCGCCGAGGATCTCGTGCTCACCGCGCACCACTGCGTAGTCAAGCTCGGCCCGCAAGGCTTCTCGGCCGAGGTCATCAAGCCGCAAGACGTCATCGTGGAGCTCGGAGGAGACTACCTGCCATGGGGCAACATCGCGGTGAACGCGATCGTCGCGCCGCCATGTGGTGAGTCCGGCGGAAACGGCGATGTCGCGATCTTGGTGCTCGCGCGCAAGCTCATCGGCATCACGCCCTACACAGTGCGGCTCGACGCGCCTCCCAAGATCGGCGAGACGCTGGACCCTGCTGGCTTCGGGCGTTGCTCGACGAGCGCCAACGGCATCCACCGCGAAGTGAGAGAGGGCGGAAGTGTCACGATGCTCTCGCCCGGGATGATCGGAATGACGGCGTCGGTCTGTCCAGGCGACTCGGGTGGCCCACTCTTCGCGCGCGGCTCACACGAGGTCGTTGGCGTGGTGAGCCTCAGCGCGATGGACGGCGACTCGCACACCCGCAACCCGTCGATCATGGCGCGAATCGACGCGATGCGACCGCTCTTCGCGCAGGCGCGACTCATCGCGGACGGCACATCGAAGAACGAGCTGCCCCCGCTGTCTTGTCACTGATGTCCTGTCACTGACGAGCAAGCCGCCTATGGAGTGCGCTATGAAGGACCCTCGACAATCGTTGTCGTGTGAGGGCTCCAGCCATGTGCGGAATCGTTGCGTACGTCGGTGACAAACAGTGCACGGACATGCTCGTCAAAGGGCTGCGCCGTCTCGAGTACCGTGGCTATGACTCCGCGGGGCTCGCGATGCAGTCGGGCAAGGGCATCGAGATCGTTCGGGCCGTCGGCAAGCTGAGCAACCTCGAAGATGCGTTGAAGAAGCAGCCGCTGCAGGGCACCACGGGTATCGGACACACGCGCTGGGCGACGCACGGGCGGCCTAGCGAGGTGAACGCGCACCCGCACGTCGCAGGTGGAGTCGCGGTCGTGCACAACGGCATCATCGAGAACCACGTCGAGCTGCGCGCGCGTCTCGAGAAGAAGGGCGTCCGCTTCGCGAGCGACACCGACACCGAGATCGTCGCGCATTTGATCGAAGAGGCCCGCGCAGGAAAGAAGACCACCCTAGCTGCTGCGGTGCGCACGGCTCTGCTCGCGGTGCGCGGCGCGTATGCGATCGCCGTCGTCGCGGATGACGCGCCACACGAGATCGTGGTCGCAAAGAACGAGTCGCCGATCGTCCTCGGGCTCGGGCAAGGCGAGACGTGGGCCGCCAGCGACATCCCCGCGATCTTGGAGCACACGCGGGACGTCGTCTTTTTGCTCGAGGGCGAGATGGCTGTCCTGACCAAGGACGGCGCGCGCATCACCACGATCGTGGACGACGCACCCGTCACGCGCGCACCCAAGCGCATCGAGTGGTCCGCCACTCAAGCAGAGAAGGGTGGCTACAAGCACTTCATGCTCAAGGAGATCTTCGAGCAGCCGCGCGCGGTGCAAGACACGCTGCTCGGCAGGCTCGATCTCGCCGCGGGCGACGTGATGGCCGACGAGATGGGCGTCACGCCAGCGCTCGCGAAATCGATCCGTCGCGTGTACTTCGTCGCGTGCGGCACGAGCTCCCACTCCGCCATGGTGGGTCGCTACTTCGTCGAGCAGCTCGCGCGCGTCGAGTCGACGGTCGAGATCGGCAGCGAAGTGCGGTACCGCGAGCCGGTCTTCGGTTCGGGAGATCTGGTGGTCGCCGTGAGCCAGAGCGGCGAGACACTCGACACGCTCGCTGCGCTGAAAGCCGCTAAATCAAGGGGTGCGCATGTGGTCGCGCTCGTCAACGTACAAGGCAGCGCGATCCCTCGCCTGAGCGACGGAGGTCTCTACACTCACGCGGGGCCCGAGATCGGAGTCGCTTCGACGAAGTGCTTCACGACGCAGCTCGTCGCCGTCCTCATGCTCGCGGTCTATCTCGGCAAGCGCCGAGGCACGCTCACCGACGCATCGGCCAAACGCATCACAGACGCGCTCTGGCACTCTCCCAATCTCTTGCGTCAGGTGCTGGAGACCTCCGATCACGTGCGCGCGATCGCCAAGAAATACTTCCACGCACGCGATTTTCTGTTCCTCGGCCGAGGCACCGCGTTCCCGATCGCGCTCGAGGGCGCGCTCAAGCTCAAGGAGATCTCCTACATCCACGCGGAGGGTTACGCGGCCGGCGAGATGAAGCACGGGCCGATCGCGCTCATCGACGAGAACATGCCCGTGCTCGTGATCTGCCCGAAGGACGTCCACTACGAGAAGACACTCTCCAACATGCAGGAGGTGAAGGCGCGTGAGGGTCGCCTGATCGCCGTGTGCACGGAGGGAGACGCACACGCCAAGTCGATCGCCGAGGACGTGATCGAGATCCCCGAGTGCGAGCCCGAGCTGCTGCCGCTCCTGTCCGTCGTGCCTTTGCAGCTGCTCGCCTATCACATGGCGGATCTCAAGGGGACTGACGTGGATCAGCCGAGGAACTTGGCGAAGACCGTGACGGTCGAGTAGCGCTACGATTTGAGCAGCTTGGCGACAGCGGTCGACAGCTGTTCGACGGCAGCTCGCTCGGCGCGCGCGGCCTCGTCGATCTTCGCGATCGCGTTCAGGAGCTGATCGCCGGAGCGAGCTTGAGTCTTTTGGTTGGCGTTGACCTGCGTGACCATCGCCGAGATCGTCTCGATCGCTGTCGCGATCTGCTTGCTGCCCTTGCTCTGCTCTTGGCTGCTGCGCTCCACGTGCTGGGTGATGAGTCGCATCTTCTCGGCGCTCTTCATGATGAGCTCGCTGCCGCGCGCTTGCTCCGCGGTGGCTGCGGCGATCTGCTGCACGGTCTCGGCGATGCGGCCGATCGCGTCGGTGACCTGCTTGCTGCCCTTGGCTTGCTCGACCGTCGCACGGGCGATGGCGCGGACCATGTTGGTCGACTTCTGCGAGCTCTCTAGGATCTTCTTCAACGCGCGCTCGGCCTCGTTGCTGACCTCGACGCCGCGGTCGACGTTGTGTGCGCCGCGCTCGACGGCGCTGATCGCGTTCTTGCTCTCCGCCTGCACGGTCTTGATGAGGTCGGTGATCTCACGCGTGCTGGCGCCTGCGCGCTCGGCGAGATCCTTGATCTCGTCAGCCACGACGGCGAAGCCCTTGCCCTGCTCGCCAGCTTGCGCGGCGATGATGGCGGCGTTGAGAGCGAGGAGGTTGGTCTGCTCGGCGACGTCATCGATCACGTTGACGATCTGGCCGATCGCCTCGATGCGCGAGCCTAGGTTGCTGATGACCGCGACGGCTTCCTGCGAGCTCTCCTTGATGCGGTAGATCTCGCTGATCGTCTTCAAAATAGCCTCGGCGCCCTTCTCGGCGTCGAGCGCGACCTCTTCGGAGAGGCGGGCGGTCTCGTTGGCGTTCGACTGAACTTGATCGATCGAGACGTCCATCTCGTTCATCGAAGAGCTGGTCTCTTCAGCGGTGAGCGAGAGCGCGTCGACGTTCTTGGCGACCTCTTTAATCGAGTACGCCATCTCCTCGATCGAGCTGACGGTCTCGCGAACGCTGCCCGCGAGCTCGCCGATGTTCTCCGCGACCTCGTCGTTGGTCGCAGTCATCTCGAGGATGGATGAGCTCGACTCCTCCGCAGAAGAAGAGAGACTCTCGACACCTTCAGCGACGTCTTTGATCGCGCCGGTCATCTCGTGCACGAGGCGCGTCGTGTCGACCGCGGAGTGGGTCTGCGATTCCACCGTGTGCATCAGCTCTTCGGCGAGCTTGTCGAGCGTGCGCGCGGTCTTGATGACCTCCTCGCGCTTGCGAACGATCTCGTCCTCGTCCTTCTTGCGTTTGTCGGCGAGCGAGGCGAGCTCGTCGTAAATGCGGCGGAGCTCCGGCGTCGCGTCGCTGGGCGCAGAGGGTCGATCGCCCTTGGCCGCGCGCCGAACGTCATCAGCGAGCGCTCCAACGTTCGCGCCACCCGCGGCTCCTCCGTTGAAAGCGAGGATGCCCGCCGCGACGACGCCGACCGCCAGGATGGCGAGCATGATGTTCTGTCCCGTCGCGTCTTTCGCGACGAACGCCATGAGGACGGATACGCCCAACACACCGAGAATGCCGAGCAGCTGCGTACGGGAGATCGTCATCTCGAAGGACCCCTACCGTATAGAAGAGGCACCTCTCGTGGCAAGGTGCTTGCGGTGTCGTCTACAGCAGACCCTGCATGAGCTCGACCTTGTGCCCGCTCGGACAGAGGACGAAGCCGTCGCGCTGCGCCTTCTGTTCGTCGATCACGACCTTCTTTCCGCACGTCGGGCAGGTGACGGTGTTCTCCTCGGAGCGCGATCCGTCCTTCGAGTCGGTCATGCATGCAATGTAGCACGCTCAGCGGTTCGCGATTGCGGAGCCTACAGGGCGTGACAGCCTCGAGCATGCGGTGTCGATCGCGACTTCGCTCGCGTCGATCCCGACGAAGTGTCGACCGAGTCGCTGAGCGACCGCAAGAGTGGTGCCGCTCCCCGCGAACGGATCGAGCACCCAATCACCCTCGTCCGTCAGCGATCGCACGATGCGCTCGAGCAGCGCCTCAGGCTTCTGCGATGGGTATCCTGTTCGCTCGCGCGACACAGGCGCGATGACGCCCACGTCCCACACGTCGCCCATCGGCACTCCGGGCGATGCGTGCTTGGTTGAGCTCGAACGCAGACGCCGTCCTTCTTTGCCGACCACTGCGCGTTGTTGCTTCTGGCCCCAGGTCGCGAGCGTCGACGGCGCGAGCGGTTCGTATTGCTGATTGAACCGCGGAGCCGTCTTCGGGTCCTTTCGGTACCGCAAGAGGACGTCATGAACGCGCTGGAAATTGGCCGTCTTGGAGGGCCAACGCCGATAGCGCCAGACGATCTCGCTGGCGAATGCGTCGTCACCGAAGATCTCGTCGCAGGCCACCTTCACGTAGTGGCTCGTCTTCGGATCGATGTGCACGACGAGGCTCCCGTGAGGCGCGAGCAAGACGCGGGCCGCTGCGATGCGTGGCAGCAGAGCTTCCAAGTAGCTCGCGCGATCCACCCAACGATCGTCGAACGCGACCTTCGACGAGCGATCCACGCGCGAGATTGCCTCGTGGACGCGCCCGGTCAAAAAAGGCGGGTCCATGTAGACGAGCGTGAACGTCTCGCTGCGCGTTCGTGCGAGCGCTCGCATCACCGCGAGGTTGTCGCCGCGATAGAGCGCGCTCTCGTCCACCTCGAACGCGACCATCGGCGCAGACGTCTTGGCGAGTGCTGGGGTCGACGACTTGCCGTCCCAAGAGAGCGTGACTGGTCGTGCCTTCACTTCTGAGATCGTATCGGGCGGAGCTTGGGCTCCCCAAGTTTTCGGGGTATGCGTTGCAGGTGGCTGCAGAGCATCGCGTCCGGGAGTTGGTCGTGGTGTTGGCGGTGGCGCTGGCCATCGCGTGCTCGCGCCCTCCACCTGACGCGACCCCCGAAGGCGCGCTTCGGTTGTGGATCGAGCGCATGGATCAGCCCACCTTCGACACAATGCAAGCGCAAGAGGCCTATGCGCTCCTCGGCCCTGAGACGCGGGCGAACCTCGAAGAGCGCGCAGGCCGAGCGAGTCGCGCACAAGGGCGGCACCTCGAGTCGTACGAGATGTTGGCGCTCGGTCGGTTCGGGTTGAAGTTTCGTCCTGCCTCGATGCACGCACAGACGGACGGCGACTCGGCGCGCGTCGAGGTCGTGGGGGACGACCCAACCGTTGATCACGCAACCGTTCGCATGAAGCGAGAGTCAGGAACGTGGAAGGTCGAGCTCGACCTCGTTCCCCTCCCGCCTGTCCAACGTCGCCCAGGATCGGATGGACCTAACTAGTCGGAGCCCGTTGACGATCGATCAGCGCTCGCAGGCGTGCGATCCCGGTGACGGAGCGTGAGCCGTACCAACACAGATCTTTGCCGTCCGTGCGAACGATCGCGCCACGCTCGGCGGCGGGTGTTGGCTGCGAGCAGAAGACGCGCGCGTCCTCTTCGCTGAACGGGTGAGGCTCGTCTGGCAGCAGGACGAGCGTGGGCTTGCGTGCGTTGACCTCGTCCATGGTCACTCGCGGGTAACGCGTGTCACGGTCGCCGACCTTCTCTTTTGGGAGCGGCGCCTTGTCTCCAATGTCCGCGGCGAGCGGGTACCTGCGCTCTCGATCGGCGAACACATTGGTGGCGCCAGCGAGGTCGAGCATGTCGCTGATGAACGTGTCGCCGTGGATGGTCATCAACGGGTCCATCCAGATCGGACAGAACGTGGCGAGGGGCGTCAGGCTCTTTCGCGTGGCCTCGGCTTGCCGGTGCGCTTCGTATCCTTGCTTGATCAATTCAGTCGCTCGCGAATCGCCGCGGAGCCTGAAAATAAGGGCCAAACGTGCGAGGTGCGCGAGCCCGTCTGCGACGCGCTTGGGAAACGCAACGAGCACTTTGACGCCCGCCTGCGCGAGCTCCTCGAGATCGCTCTTCGTGTTCTCTTCTTGGTTCGCGAGCACCAGATCGGGATTGAGATCGAGGATGTCCTTCACGCGCGGGTTCTTCGTGCCACCAATGGAAGGGAGCGCGCTCACGGAGCTTGGCAGGATGCAGTAGTCGGTGCGCGCGACGAGAGCGGAGCCGCAGCCGAGGTCGCACATCGATAGCGTGTCGCTCGGCACGAGAGAGACGACGCGCTTGGGTGAAGTGGCGAAGTTGAGAGTTCGATCGCGGTCGTCGCGGACGATGATCGCCGCCATCAATCCCTCGGGTTCTCGTCGACCGGTGGCGGCGCTGGCGGTCCGCCGTCTGCGCGAACGCCGACGCGGGCGGCGCACTCGGCCCACTCCCGATCACCGCATGGAGCGTCACGCCACTCGTCTTTCTCTGCGCCTGCAGGGGTCGCCGGGCCGGTCCGCTTGCTCACGCAGTCGATGACGTGGAGGTGCTCGTTCTCCAAGATTCGATCGAGGATGAACGCACAGCCGCGACCGCACGCGTCCTCGGAGCACCGCCCTTTGGCCCGCGCGACGCAGGCATCCGCGCATTTGCGCTCGGGCCGATGCGCGACGGACTCAGCGGGGCAACCGGCGAGCGCGAGCCCACTCACCGCCAGCGCCACCGCCACGACAGTCACGTTCCCCGATCCCGCTGCTCTCACGCCAGGAGCGTTATCACAAGCCGCGGTCGTGCAGCGCCCCTTCGAACGTGGCCTTGAACACCTCGGGGCCCTGCGCGCCGCTGATGCGATGATCGTCGATCCACACAGTGGGCAGGCCGTGTCCCACTTCTTCTCTTCGAAACGTGGCGATGTCCGCGTCGATGCGCGTGGCGATCGAGGGATCGCTCATGCACGCGCGGAAGCGCTGCGGATCGAGCCCGAGCTTCTGCGCCATCGCAACGCAGCCGTCGTCGGTGAGCTGATCGAGCGGAGCTACCATCAACGCGCTCGCCATGGGCTCTCCTTGATCGAGATCGTAGGCGCAGCAGGCCGCGCGCGCGGCGACCATCGCGTGTGGATGCTTGGAAGAGAGCGGGACGTTCTTGCGGACGATCCGCGCTTTGCCTGGGTGCGCGCTCAGCGTGGGCTGCATGTCGGCGTGCATCTGACGACAGAACGGGCACTCGTAGTCGACGTAGTCCACGAGGCACACTTGCTCGTGCGGAGTGTTTCGCAGCTCTGCGGCGACGGTCGGCGGGACGATCACCGGCGCGAACATGCCCCATGCGATCGGCGCTGCGATGGCTGAAAAATAGGCTCCCACGGGGATTGCCGCGAAGACGGGCGAGCGGGGTCGATCGAGCTCGTGTTGAGAACGCAGCGTGGCGAGCACGACCATGACGAGCATCGCGACGTCCACCACCATGCAGTACTTGCAAAATACACCCATTCGGAACTGCGTGAAGATGAGCAGCGCCGCGACCATCGCGCCCATCCCTGCAAACACGAGATGTGCGGCGCGCGCACGTACTCCGCTGAGGAGCAACGTGAGGGCGAGCAACACGTTGCCTGCGAGACCGATCGCAGGGAGGGGGACCGGGCCGACCCAGCCGAGGCCCGAGGCGCGGAGCACGCCGCATCCGCCTTGGTCGTCGCAAAAGTGTGGCGATGCACCGAGGTAGTCGATGAGCAACGCCGCGCTCGCGAACGCTCCGGCGACGCTGGCCAGCACCGATGCGACGAACCACAAGAGGGTGAAGCGCTCTGCGGTTGAGGCAGCGCCGTTGGTCAGGGGGGCCATGGGGCTTTCGTCTGTCATGGGCAAGAGCAGTGAGCGCGATGATCGCGCCGAGGCCGAAACAGCACCCCCGCCCGCGGATTTCTTCCCGGCGGTAGAGCGTGCGGCCCTAACGTAGCTCGCAACACACTATCAAAACCGGGCCGCCAAGGTGCGAGCCCATCAGGACTACTTCATGACAACGAATTCGCGCGGCGCAGACTCGCGTCGCCTCCCCTCGAGACAATCCGTCCTTGAGCTCTTCTCGCGCGAGAGCCGCGCGCTCCACGCCAAAGAGGTCCAGACCGCTCTCTCCGTGGCTGAAATCTCTTACCCAGGCCTGCTCCGCATGTTGGACGACATGGCCATGAGCGGCGTGCTCGATGCCCGCAGCGGCAACAAGTTCGTGCTCTCGAGCGGCTCGCGCGAGGGGCACCGCGCCAAAGATCCGGTCGAGAGTGACGACACTCCAGAGCAGATTCCAAGCACCAAGAAGGGCTTTCCTGCCGCCATCTTCGCTCCCAAAGCGGAGCCCGTCGCAGTAGAGCAGGCCAAGGCTTCGGCCAAAAAGCAGCAGCGCGGCGAGATCCGCGAGGGTTACCTCTCCGTCACGCCGCGCGGCGCGGGCTTCGTGTCGAGCGTCGGAGCCTCGGGCGATGACGTGTTCGTTCCGCGCGAGTCGCTCGGCGGCGCCATGCACGGAGATCGTGTAGAAGTTACACTATTGGCGCGCGGCCATCGCGGCTTCGAAGGCTCGATCCTCAAGATCATCGAGCACGGCATCACGCGCGTCGCGGGCGTCTTGCGCAGGCGCGGCAAGAGCGCGTGGCTGGAGCCGGACGACACCCGCATCCGCGGACCGATCACGCTCACCGCGGCGGTCGACACCTCGGGCCCAGAAGGCAACAGCGGAAACGACGGAGACGCGGCCGTCGTCACGATCATTCGTTATCCAATCCTGCCCGACGAGAACCCCGAGGGGATGCTCACGGCCGTGCTCGGTCGACCCGGCGAGCTGTCCGTCGAGGCCGCGAAGGTGCTCGTCACTCAGCAGATCGAGGAGGTCCACACGGTCGAGGCCGTGCGCGAAGCCGAGGCCTACGGGCTCACGGTCCCCACGTCCATGCTCGAGGGCCGCGAAGACCTCACGCACTTGCCGCTCCCGACGATCGATCCCGAGGACGCGCGCGATCACGACGACGCCGTCTGGGTCGAGCGCACACAAGACGGCGGATATCGCGCGTGGATCGCGATCGCCGACGTGAGCTCGTACGTCAAACCTGGCACCGCGATCGACGCCGAGGCGCTCGCGCGCGGGTGCAGCGTGTACCTGCCGAACCGCGCGATCCCGATGCTGCCGCGCGCGCTCTCTTCGAACCTCTGCTCGCTCTTGCCGGACGTGATTCGTCTGTGTTTGTGCGCCGAGGTGACGGTGGACGCTGGCGGCAACGTGACCGCAGAGCGACTCATTCGCGGGTTCATGAACAGCCGCGCGAAGCTCAACTACGGCGGCGTGGCGCGCGCGCTTGGCTACACCACCGAGCCACCCGCGCAACCGCAGGCCGAGCAAATGGTGGAGGGTCTGAGGGTCGCCGCAGAGCTGTCGCGCTTGCTGCGCGGTCGCCGCATGAAGAGAGGCGCGCTCGA
>JANYHY010000069.1 GCA_025362165.1 Myxococcales bacterium
TTCAGCTCTGGCGGTTCCGTCACATGACGACCGTCAAGCGCATCATCGGGTTTCGCCAAGGGACCGGCGGATCGAGCGGTGTTGGGTTCTTGCGTAAGGCACTCGACCTGACGTTCTTCCCAGAGCTGTGGGACGTTCGCACGGACCTTACAGCACCCGCACCGTCTTCTGCTGACCCGCGTTGATCTCGACGGTCTTCTGCACCTCAGGGTGCAGGCGATCGATGATGGTGATGAAGTCGCGCGCGCCGGTGCGCATCGGCACCGAGACAGGAGAGCCAATCTTGACGTCCTTGTCGGGCCACTCCTTGATGCCGTAGCTGCCAGACGAGTCGCCGAGCACGATGAGCGTCGCCGGTCGGATCAGGACCTCGACGCTCATGGAGTCGTCAGTCTTGCCCTCGGGGATCCGCTGGGTCTTGCCTTCGCAGAGGCCGCCCGTCACGCAGTCGAACTGCAGCACGTGCTGCTTGTAGTCGAGATCAAGGCTGGATCCAGGGGAGATCGCGATCGCTGGCGCGTCATCGACAGCGACGGTCACGCCGTTGGGCTTCACGCTCATGAACGTCAACTTGCGGAGGGCGGGGACGGGCGCGATGACGGGCACCTTGATGGTCGCGCTCGTGACCGGACGTGACGTCGTGGGCGCGGGCTCGGCGTCGGCCTTGTCTGCGCTCGCGATCGGACCAGCGCTCGCGGAGGGCGCGACGCTCGGCGCGGAGGCTGTCGGCACAACGATGTCCGATGGATGCCCCTTGAGCGCCTTGGTGACGAAGAACGCGATCGTCATCGCAGAGATCAGGAGTCCAACCGCAGGCGCAGCTTTCCTCAATGCATCTTTGCGCGCGCTCGATGCGTGCATCGTGCTGACGAGCTTGAGCAGCGCGGGATCGTTGGGGGCGTAAGCGAGCGCGCGGTTGTAGTCGTTCGCGGCGGCGATCGCGTCGTTGCGCCTGCGCGCATCCGCGCCCAGTTTGGTGAGCGCAGCGACCATGCGTTTGTCGTGCTCGCTGGCGTACTCGTCCACGCCATCGAGATACTTCGCGACCTCCCCGGGCGCGTCGCTCACGCCGAGGCGCTCGAGCTCCTTGCCGATGGCATCACGCATCGCCGCGGCGCTCTCGTATCGCTGACTGGCTTCGTGCGCGAGCGCTTGATCGAGTATCGCGCTCCAGCTCTTGCCGACAGTCGCGAGCTCCATCTCAGCGGGCGGGTAGCTCCCGTCGAGCACGCGCCGCAGCACCTGCGCAGGGTTCGCACCCTCGAACGGCAGGTGCCCAACCATCAGCTCGTACATCAAGACACCCATGCCGAACACGTCGCTGCGCGCGTCAACCTCGCCGCCCTCGATCTGCTCGGGCGCCATGTGCGCGGGGCTGCCGAGCACTTGGCCCGTGCTCGTCACGCCCTTGGCGTCGAGCAGCTTCGCGATGCCGAAGTCGGTGAGCTTGATCTTGGTGCTCTTCTCCGCGCGCGAGCCTCCGGAGGTGGGCCCTGCTTCACTCGCCATCTCGACGAGCACGTTCTCCGGCTTGATGTCGCGATGAACGACGCTCTGCGCGTGAGCGTGAGCGAGGGCGTCCAGCAGTTGCAGCGCGATGCCAGCGGCGACTTCGGGCGGGAGCGGCGAGCGATCGTGCAAGATGCCGCGCAGCGTGCGGCCGCGCACCAGCTCGACGACGAGGTACTGCTCGCGATCGCCTTGCGCAGAGACGTCGTAGACCTCGACGATGTTCGGGTGTCGCAGCTTGGCGACCGCCTGCGCCTCCACGTAAAACCGATGCGCGACCTCTGGAGAGTCGCGCAAATGAGGATGGATGACCTTGATCGCTACATCACGATCGAGGCGCGGATCACGCGCGCGGTACACGGTAGCCATGCCACCGTGACCGATCTCCTCGACGATGTCGTATTTGGCGAGCGCAGGCAGTCGCCCCCTGAGCTCACCGGTCGATGCCGCCATCTCGACGCGAGTTTATCAGCTCCAAGCCAGTTCGCTCGGACAGAACCGTCTCAGCTCTTGAGACCGAGTCGCTTGAGACGACTGCGGAGGGTGCTCTCGGACAGACCGAGCGTTCGCGCCGCCTTGGACTGATTGCCGTCCGAGCGCGTGAGCACCTGCTGGAGGATCGATCGCTCGAGGTCGTCGAACGTGGTCCCTTTGTCCGGGAGGTCGAGGATGATGCTCGTGTCCACGATGCCAGGACGCGGCGGCGGTTGACTGCGTCGCGAAGGCGGGAATTGGCTGGATCGCGAGTCCATGCGATCCACCGTCTCCTCGCCGAGCGCGATGGGAAGGTTGAGATCCTCGATCTCCACCTCGCGACCTGCGTGATAGATCGCGAGTCGCTCCATCACGTTCGACAGCTCGCGCACGTTGCCCGGCCACGAGTGCGCCTCGAGCGCGGCCCAAGACGCATCGCTCATACGCGGCACTGGGCGTCCCATGCGACGCGCGGCGGCCTCGAGCATCGTCGCTCCCAACCCGCGCACGTCCTCGGGGCGCTGTCGCAGAGGCGGAACGAAGATCGGCGCGACCGCGAGGCGATAGTACAGATCGAGCCTGAAATGGCCGGCCTGCGCTCGCGGCAAGAGATCACGATTGGTCGCGGCCACGATGCGCAGATCGATGCGCCGGGGCTCGCTCGCGCCCACGGGCCAGATCTCTCGCGACTCCAGCGCACGCAACAACATCGCCTGCAACGCAGCGGGCGCTTCGCCGATCTCGTCCAGGAACAAAGTGCCGCCGTCTGCGAGCTCGAACAACCCGCGCCGCGCTGACTGCGCGCCAGTGAACGCGCCCTTCACGTGGCCGAAGAGCTCGCTCGTCATCAGCTCGGGTGGGAGGGCCGCCAAATTCTGCGCGACGAAGCGACCGCGTTTTCTCGGGCTGCGCTCGTGGATCGCTAGCGCGACGAGCTCCTTGCCGACGCCTGTCTCTCCATGAATGAGCACGCTCGCGTCAGTGCCGGCGACCGCGATCACTTGCTCGAGCACCTTGGCCATCGCAGGTGAGCTGACCGTGAGCTTCGCCTTGGGCACCGCGCGCACGGCGACCTCGACGTCGTCCTTGAGCTTGCTGTTGGCCTCTTTGAGCTGCTGTACGAGTCGCCGGTTCTCCAGAGTCAGCCGTCGCTGCTCGCACGCGCGACTGATCGTGAGCTTCAATTGCTCGGCGTCCCACGGCTTCTGTACGTACGCGAACACATGACCGCGGTTGACCGCGTTGGCGAGATCGTCGTGATCGCTGTAGCCCGTGAGCAGGATCCGCTGCGTGTCGGGGTGACTGTCGTACGCGCGCGCGAGCAGCTCCGAGCCGCGCATCGGGTCCATGCGCATGTCGCTCACGAGCACATCGAACTCACCCGCCGGGAGAGCGCGCAGCGCCTCGTCACCGCCAGGCACCGTGACCACGTCGAAATCGCCCGCGAACACCGAAGCGAACACGTCCCGCAGATCCTCTTCGTCATCCGCGTATAACACGCGCGTGCGCGCTTCTACGAGAGTAGACGAGGGCGGAGGCGGAACGGATTGGGACATCGCACGTCGACGGTATCAGAGTCCGCCGTCACGAGGCGCTCGTCCTCCCGTATTGATCTGCGAGCGGTCATGGTCATGTGATGTGAAAGGCTCACTTGCGAAGCGGCAACAGATCGCGGAAGCGCTTGTCTGTCAGATAGAGGCCGAGCCACGCGAGCACGCCCAGCACCAATGGCGGGATGAACGGATCGCCCACGCGCA
>JANYHY010000070.1 GCA_025362165.1 Myxococcales bacterium
CAAACTCGCTTACTGCGACAGCGTGTTGGCGGGATGGCATCCATGAAGGTGGGGCAGTACGCACGGAGTCTGTTGTCACGAAGGTTGGCGGGGCTCTCTGCGAAGCCTTCTGTGATATTCGTCAAGTCGTATGGCGCGGTCTCGTCCCTCACCTGAAGTGCTGCGCGCGCTGTCTCCGATGGAGCGGGTCGCGCTCGAGATCGGTCACCTCTCCAATGTGCACCTGACGCTCCCGGCGAAGGCGTACAACACGGTCACCATGGGCATCATGCTCTGGGCCACCGCGGGCAAGCGGATGGACATCGTCGATCTCCATCACGTGACTCGCTACGGCAACAAAGACCGAGTGCTGTTCGTGTGCAATCACCGCAGCTTCTTCGACTTCTTCGTGATCACCGCGACGTGCTTCTGGAACACGAAGCTCTCGCGTCGCATCTTGTTCCCGGTGCGGTCGACGTTCTTCTACGACCACCCGCTGGGCCCGATGGTCAACGGCGCGATGAGCGGCATGACGATGTTCCCGCCGCTCTTGCGCGACAAGGGCGATGACAAACGCGCGTTCAACAAGTGGGCGATCGATCGCTGCGTCGAGGAGCTGCAAGTCCCTGGCACCGTGATGGGATTGCACCCCGAGGGGACTCGCAACAAGAGCGACGACCCTTACGCGCTCTTGAGCGCCAAGCCCGGAGTGGGCCGCGTCGCGCTCGGTGCGGACGGCGCGCACGTGATCCCGTGCTTCGTCTTGGGCCCAGGAAATAGCCTCCCGAAAGAGTTCGGACTCAACTGGCGCGCGCCGCAGGACAACCGCATCGACGTGCTCTTCGGACCCGAGCTCGACCTCTCCGATCTACGGCGCAACGACAAAGGCAACTCGACGGCGCTCGAAGCCTCTCAACGATGCCTCGAGGCGATCCGCGCGCTGTCGGTCGAGCAGCGCCGATTGCGCGGCATCCCCGTGACGCCTCAAGGCGTGAACGTCTCGCCCTGAGGCGTGGGCGCGGGAGTCGGCGTGGTCGTGGCTTTCGCGTCGACCTTGATCGTCGCCTTGGTGTCGTCCTTCTTCGTGTCGTCCTTCTTTGGCGCGAGCGCGTCGCCTTTGCTGAGATCGAAGCTCGGCTTCTGGTTCGGATCGCAGTTCGGCGTGAAGCCCGTCGCGTCGAAGTCGCTCGTGAGGCTCCCGCTCGACTCGTTGCCCTTGTCGTCTTTGGTGACGGCGGTGATGCTCACCTCGTGCTTGCCGGCGCGCGCGGGTGAGCAGTAGCTGAGCAGGTAGTAGCTCTTGGTGCGCGCAGCGATGCGCGTCGCGATCGTGTCGAACGCGGTGACGACCGCAGCCTTGTCATCGGCGCGCGCGGTGCCGTCTTTGCCGATCTCTTTGAGCTGCGACTCTTGCATCTCGGCGCCGAGGCCGATCGCGAAGACGTCGTATTTCGTCTCGCTTATCGCCTTCTGCACGTCTTCCTTGGAGACGCGCCGCGCGCGATCCGTACCGTCGGAGAAGACGACGAGCGTGCCGAAGCGCATCGGGTGCTCTGCGCTCGCGAGCGCTTTGTCGAGCTCCGCGAAGCCCTTGACGATCGCGCCGTTGAGGTTGGTGCTCGTGTCGCCGAACTTCGAAGTCGTCAGCACCTTGGCCCCCGCCTTCGCGCCTCCCGCCGAGCCGAACGCGACGATCGGATGGAGCTCTGCCGCGCCGTCGAACGCGAACACCGCGACCTTCTGCTGGCCCTCCACCTTGTCCGCGAACGTGCCGACCGCGTCGACGAGCGCGTCTACCGAGTTCGATCCGGAGATGCTCCCTGACATGTCCACGAGCAAGAGCGTGTAGTGACTCGCGGCGACCTCGGGGTTCAAGATCGTCTGCTTGCTCTCGAACTGCGAGACGAGCTCCTTGTCCTCGTAGATCTTGAACGAGTCCGAAGCGAGCCCGCCGATGGGCTCACCGCCGCTCGTCTCGACCTTGAAATACACCGCGACGTTGCTTGGCTTGGCCTGCGTGGAGCGGATGGGCGTGAGCTTCAGTCCTCCTCCGCACGCAGTGAGCGAGAGGAGCGCGAGCGTCAGAGAGAGATGGCGAATCGACATGACCGCGACCATACCAACTCTGCGCTCTGACGTGAATCAGCTCACGATCCCGTGGCCACCCAGCTTGATTTTCGCGAGCACGTCGTCCGCGCGCTTTTGGTATCGCGTCGCTTCTTCGGCGACCGTGGGATCGGTGCCGAACTCCATGGTGCCCTTCAACAGCTCCACGTAGGCGCGACAGCTCCGCGCGAGCTCCACCTCGTTGCCGAGCTCCTCGAAGATCCCGATCGACTGCTTGAGGTGATCGCGTGCGAGGCTCAATCCTGCGCCTCCAGCGCTCCCCGCGGCCGCGACCTCACCGAGCGAGCGGAGCGCCACGCCGAGCTGGATGCTGCTGCCAACACCACGCAGGATCTCGACCGCGCGCGCCGTGCACTCGCGCGCCTTGGTCAGATCGCGTTGGGCCAAGTACGCCTTGCCCAGACCGCGCGACACCTCTGCGAGGCCCATCCGATCACCGAGCTCGTCCATCAGCTCTTCAGCTTGCTTCAGGTAAGCGATCGCCGCGTCGGATTGCGCCAAGCGGCTCAGCGTCTCGCCGAGGTTGGTGAGCACGAGCGCGATGCGATTGCGATCGCCGGTCTCCTTGGCGACCTCGTGCGCCTCCTTGAAGAGCGCGAGCGCCCGCGCGTCGTCGCGTTGATCCTGTGCGACGGTGCCGAGGTTGTTGAGGCTCACGGCGACACCCACCAGATCCCCTATTTCTCGCCGGATCACGAGCGCTTGCTCGAACGCATCGAGCGCGAGCTTGAACTGACCGGAGTCTTGATAGACGAGGCCCATGTTGTTCAAGCTGAGCGCGATGGAGCGTCTGTCGCCGAGCTTGCGCCGCATGGCGAGCGCCTGCTGTGTCTCCTCGAGCGCGGCTTTGTAGTCGCCGCGGAGCCAATGGAGCTTGCCGAGATCGTCGATCGCGCTCGCGACGCCGCGGTCGTCTCGACACGCGCGGAACAGATCGAGGCAAGCCTGCAGGTGAACGCTGGCCAGATCGAGCTTGCCGGTGTCGCGATAGACGCGCCCGATGCGACCATGCGCGGCTCCGCCCTTGCCAACGCGGCCGAGCTTGAACGCGAGCGCCTGCATCTTGCGGAACATCACGACGGCTTCCTCGTTCTTGCCGAGAGACTGCAGCGCGTCGCCGTGGTGGTGGAGCGCCGAGAGCTGCCTGTCGGCGTCCATGTCGGCGGGGGTCTTGTCGATCAACGCGAAGCCACGCGCGTAGTGCTCGGCCGCCTGCGAGTTCGCGTAGCGCGCGCGCGCTGCGTCGCCTGCCTCGAACCAAGCCCTCGCCGCGTGCGCGCCGTGCCAGGACTTCTCCCAGTGCTGCGCGAGCATCGAGAGCGCCTCTTCGCTCTCCCGCACGTTGTCTTTGGAGCTGAGCCAGTCGGCGATCGCGTGATGGAACTGCCTCGCGCGACCCGCAGGCGTCATCCTCACGAGCGCCTCGCGCTCCAGGTTGTGCTTGAAGACGTACTCCTCGTCGTCTGCGAACGTGCTGTCGGGGAGCTTCAAGATGTAGTCACGCGACGCCAGGCCGAGGAGCGCCTTCTTGACTCGCACGACCTCGTCGTTCTCCGTGAAGCGCCAGAACTCCGGCGGCGTCATGTCGCGGCGCTCGATCGCTACGAGCCCACCGAGCCAGAACACCGAGCCCATCACCGCGGCGCGCTCGAGCAGCTCACGCTCGTCCGGAGTCAGCGCGGCGATGCGCGCTTGCACGGCGTCTTGCACCGTGATCGGCAAGCGCACGTTCGCGAGCTTGTCCACGTGAACGCGCCACTTCTCCTCCTCCGCGAGCGGATCGACGATCTCGACGACGCCGATGTCGTGGAAGATGCGGACCATCTGCTCGAGCAGCGCGGGGTTGCCTCCCGCGAGCGTGCACGCGGCGTCGATGAGATCTT
The DNA here is from genome assembly GCA_025362165.1 of Myxococcales bacterium. Taxonomy (GTDB): domain Bacteria; phylum Myxococcota_A; class Polyangia; order Polyangiales; family Polyangiaceae; genus JANYHY01. The sequence goes on from JANYHY010000070.1 coordinate 3,990, forward strand.
CGACGCTCTCTCCGTCGCCCGCCGGCGCGAGCAGCTCTTGCATCACGGCAGCCGCGTCGGTCTCCGAGAGCGGCGGGAGCTCGATCACCGTGTGGCGTTCGCCCTTGCCGCCATGCGCTCGCCAGTCATCGCGACGCGCGAGCATGTCGGGCCTCGCGCCGCACACGATCAAGATCGGCGCCTCCAGCGAGTCGATGAGGTACGCGAGCAGATCGAGCGAGTCTTCGTGCGCGGCGTGGAGATCGTCCAGCACGAGCACGAGCGGCCCCTTCGGCGCGTCCGGCGTCGCGGGCTTGCTCACGGCGTCCGCCTCCAGGAAGCGCTTGATGACCGCGCGACGCAGATTGCGCAGCTCGCCAGGCGCGCCCTCGATCGCCTTGATCAGCGGAGAGTCGACGAACTTGAGATCGAGGAGCTGGCCGAGGAAATACACGACATCGCCGACTTTGCGATCCTCGAGCACGGCCGCGACTTGAGCGCGGATCATGTCCTTGGCCGCCTCTGCGTCCGTCCCCTCCACGAGCCCGAAGCGAGAACGGAGCACCCGCGCGAAGAGGTTGTACGTGGCGCCCTGATCGCGCGCCGAGCCGCGGAAGACGCGGGCGTCGCTACCGTTGACGCGCGCGCGGATCAAGAAATCTCGCACGAGGCGAGTCTTGCCGATGCCCGCCGCGCCGATGACAGTGACGACGCGCGTCTTGCCCGTCTTCAGCACCGCAGCGAGCGCGGCCTCGAGCTCCCGCATCTCCGACACACGACCCACCAACATCGCGCGCCGCTCGGAGACTCCTTGCGAAGTCGGCATGAAGCTCACGCGATTGGCCATGGAGCCGATGTTACACCCGTTTAATTGCCGTCGGCGTCGTCGATCAGCTCTACGCTCATCGCCGCGGGAGGCGCTTGTTCGAGCGTCGAATGAGGAGTGTCATCGGTGACCGGCGGAGGCGGCGAAGCTGGCGCGAGCGCGGGGGCGGGCGCGGCCAACGCGTGACGTGCTGCATTCGCGGGCGGATGCATTGGAGGCGCTGCGTGCGCGGCAGGTGCGCGGCGATGCGTGCGAGCGACAGCGCGCGCGGTCGGGTTCTCGATGCAGCCTTGCATGTTAGCCGGGCAACTGATGCGAACATGGAAGTGATCATCGTGCGGGAGCGAGCCGTGCGGCTGCACCATCGTCACCGCTGCGCGATCACGCAGCGCCTCGGCCACGCCCATGCGCGCGGCGTACGCGAGCAAGCGCGCGCGAATCGGTGTGGCGACGAAGATGTGACTGACGTGCGTGGACGGATCATTGAGCCACGCGGCCACGAGCGCCCAGTTCCGCGCGTCGTCGAAGTGCGCTCCAGGCCAAGACGGCGCGGTCCCGTCGCCATGGAACGCGACGAAGTGATCGGCATAGACTGGCTGGTTCGCCTGGTTCTTCACGTAGAACTGCACGTCTGCGTCGCGGCCACTCTCGTGAGAAGCGTGTCGATCGAGCTCACCGCCGCCTTGCCGTGAGATGTGCCCCACGCTCATCACCGCGTCGGGGAACTGTCGTCTCACCGCGCGCGCGGACCGATCGAGCATCCCCACCATCGAGCCCAAGCCCCATCGAAAGTCGCCCGCGCTATAGGCAGGGACGACACGCCAATAGGGAGCGGCGTCCAGGTGCGCTCCGCCAATCAAGTGACCTTCCGTCGGCGAGCCCACGCTGCGGCCCATCGGGATCACAGCGGGAGCGGGCGTCGTCGCCACGGCGTGCGGCGCAGGACCAGCGCTGGCAATGGGCGCGACAAAAACGAGGCCCAAGCCGGCGACAGCGGCGGCGAAGATGCGCATGGTCCGCCCGAAGATGCGCGCGCTCGCCCCTTTGGGCCAAAAAACGTGCGCCTGCACCACGACACACGGCAATTTAGCTGGGGCCGACCTCTCCGTTTTGGATCACGAACCGCATCGCTTGACTCATCAACTCATCGATATTTGCCGAATAATAGTGCCCAGCTTTTGGCATCACGATGAGCTCCGCGGGGAAGCCTTCTTTTTTGAGTTTCGCGACGGTTGTGCGCTCGCCAGCCACTTGCGTGCCCCACTCACCTGCCATCATCACCACAGCGCGCACGCCTGCCTGCTCGAGCGCGACTTTGGTGAGCGTCACGTCGGCTTCGTTCAAGATGAGATATCGCCAGCGACCTGGGTGCATCGCGGCGATCGTCGGTGCGGCCCAGGCTCCGCGTGAGAAGCCTGTGAGGATCGCACCCTCGCGCGAGACCTCTCCGTCATACTCGTGACTCACTTTTTCGATCGAGCGCTCGAGATCTTTGTCCATGTCCGCGAACGACTCGTCCCACGACGGCGGCCCGCCCGCGCCGCAAGTGGAGTTGCCCTCGGGACAAACCAAGAAGCCCTCTTCGCTGCCTGCGTGCGTCCAGTATCCGCATGCGTAGCCGGGCGGGTTGCAGACGCCGTGGAGGTTCGCGATGAGTCGGTGCTTGCCAGGTTGCGGCGGGATCGCGACGTAGACGTTTCGCTTGCCCGCGAAGTTGATCTCGAAGGGACCAATCTCTCGGAGCACGGGAGCCGCGTCTGCAACAGACATAGGAACCGAGACGGGAGCGGCAGAGGCAGAAGCGGCAGCAGGATCGGGAGCCGGCGCGGCCACGACCACAGCCACAGCGTCCGCGTGATGGCTGCACGCGACGGCGGCCAAAAACAGCGCGATTGGGGCTCGCATGCAGGTACGTCCTTGTGAGGCGTGAAAGTGTGACGCGAACGCGTTACAAAGCGTGTCGTGTCGACCCACGTCCACAAGGCGCTCCTGCAACTCCACACGAAGCTCGACGCGTGCAAGTCGTGCCCCAACATGATCGGCCCCGTCGTGCACGGGGCGCCGGTCGTGAGCAAGATACTCTTGATAGGTCAAGCACCCGGACCGCGCGAAGGGAGCTTCGGCAAACCGTTCGCGTGGACGGCAGGCAAGACGCTCTTCAAGTGGATGGAGCAGGCGACCGGCGCGAACGAAGAGACCTTTCGCGAGCGCGTCTACATCGCGGCGGTCGCGCGGTGCTTTCCAGGCAAGGCGTTCACGAAGAAGGGCGTGAAGACCGGTGATCGCAGGCCCGACGATGACGAGATCGAGCGCTGCGGCAAATACCTATCAAGCGAGGTGGAGATCCTCCAGCCGGACCTCGTGCTCGCCGTCGGCCAGATGGCGATCGAGGCGGCGCTCGGTCACAAGGGCAAGCTCGACGAGATCATCGGCACCATGAAGCGCGACAAGTTCCACGGAAGAGAGCTCGACGTGATCGCCCTCCCCCACCCAAGCGGCGCGTCCACGTGGCACCGCACGGAGCCTGGCAAGACGCTGCTCGGCAAGTCGCTCGCCCTAGTCAGCCGGCACCCCACGGTGAAGGCGACGTTCGCATGAGCGACGAGCGAGTGACCGATCTCGAGCTCCGTTTCATGAAGCTAGAGCGATTCGCGCACGATCTCAGTCAGGTGGTCGCCGCGCAGCAGAAGCTCATCGACGCTCTCGTGGCAGAGGCCCGAGTCAAGCGTGAGCGCGAGACGGACGAAGGCTCCTCCGTCCCCAATGACAGGCCGCCACACTATTGACCAAGCCTCCACGATTCATTGACCTAGACGCTTTAGCCTCCCGACAACCGTGTCACGCACGCATTAATGCCTCGATCGTGGCGAATTTGCAGGGTGCGGCAGTACCGTTGCACGTGAGGATGTGCAGGAAAGGCCGCATTGGTGGAGTGGCACAAATACTGCGTCCTCCGGCGAACCCGGGACGAACCAAGTCATAATGCCCCTCTCTCGCTCACCTTTTCCAGCTCCGTCAACGGACGCTTCCCAGTCCACACGCAAAGGCGCTCTCGTTCTCGTCGTCGAGGACGATGACGACATGCGCTCGTTGTACATGGAGGCGCTCGAGACAATGGGGTACCAGACGGCCGGCGCTGGCGATGGCGCAGCGGGCGTCGAAGCAACTCTGCGGCTCCTACCCGCGGCTGTCCTCATGGATGTGGGACTGCCCGTGCTCAATGGCATCGAAGCGGCTCGCCTCATCAAAGAAGACCCTCGCACCAGTCAATGCCTCGTCATCGTGATGACGGGCGGCGGAATGAAGAGCTTCGAGGACGCGCGCGCTGCGGGTTGTGACGCATTCTTGGGCAAACCCTTCGCCATCGCTGCTTTGGGAGAAGCGTTGCGTACGCTCTCGTCCCCCCAATCCATGATGCATGCGCGCGCGGACTTGGTGAAGATATGCACTTGCGGGCGTGAGCACTCGCTCAAGCAATGGCTCGCGCTCCCGGCCGGTGGGCGCATGCACGTTCCCCAGCGCGGCGTGGTGTTGGAGCTGCGGACGTGCCAATGCGGATCGACGATGACCGTCGAGCTTGATGACGTTGGCATCGCACGGACTATGAACGCGTTGAAAGAGGAGGGAGCCACAGCCGCGCGAAAGAGGCTGCTGGTCGTGGACCGTGACCCACACATTCGCCGCCTCTTGCAGCAGTTCCTCGGTCAACAGCATGTGATCGAGTTCGCCGACGATGGGTATTCCGCGCTCGATAGGGTGCGACTATCACCTCCCGCAGCGGTGGTGACCGAGATCATGATACCGCGCTTGGACGGCCTCGCCCTATGCCGTGCGATCAAGGCGGACCCTGTCATACAGCACGTGCCCATCCTCGTGATCAGCACGCTCCTGGCGAACGAGCGCGCGCTTCATTCCGGCGCAAACGCGTTCCTCACCAAGCCTCTCGAGAGAGAGGGCCTCGTCGCGTCGGTGGCTCTCATCATCGACGCGCAAGAACGCAGGGCCTCCCCTCCCGAAACGAGCACTACCTCATGATCAATCGAGTCAGCACGGGCAACCCACAGGCCGACGAAATACTGTGCGGAGGCTTTCCTAGTAATTCGATCAATATCATCATGGGCGAGCCTGGGACCGGCAAGAGTATCTTCGCCCAGCAGCTCGTCTTCAAGAACGCGGGCGACGACAGACCCATTCTTTACCTCACGACGCTGTCAGAGCCGCTCGCCAAGATGGTGGCGTACGTGCAGCGATTTGCCTTCGTCGACGAGACCAAGATGGGAACGTCCGTGGTCTACGAGGACATCGGGGCGCAACTGGTCGAGGCTGGGATCCGCGCGATCCTCAATTGCGTGCAAGAGGCGATACAGGCGTCCGCACCCAAGATTATCGTGATCGACTCCTTCAAGGCGTTGCACGACCTATCGCCATCGACCACGGAGCTGCGCCACGTTTTGTATGAGCTGACGGGCATGCTCACCGCCTACCAAACGACCGTCTTTCTCGTCGGCGAATATACTGATGAGGACGCGCGGTGTCTCCCCGAGTTCGCCGTCGCTGATGGCATCCTGCAGTTCATGCGAAACCCGCTGAGCACCCGTGACGAGCGCTTTGTCCGTGTCCTCAAGTTGCGAGGTAGTGCGTACCTGGAGGGGCTGCACGCGTTCCGCATCGGAGCTGAAGGCCTCGAAATCTTTCCGCGGCTCGTCAGCTTCAGCATCCCGGAGAACTACACCATCCTCGAGGAGAGGACTCCGAGCGGGATCGATGGGCTCGATGCCATGATGGGAGGCGGGCTGTGGCGTGGGAGCACGACGTTGCTCGCCGGACCTGCGGGAGCCGGCAAGACGACCATGAGTCTCCAGTTCATTCTCGAGGGGGTTCGGCGCGGGGAGCCGTGTCTATATGCCAACTTCCAGGAAAATCCGATGCAGCTCGCACGGTGTCTCCGAAGTCTCGGCGCCGACGTCGAAGACCTGCGCCGTCGCGGGCTTCACCTGCTCTACACTTCGCCCGTGGAGCTCCAGGTCGACCGAATCATGGTCCCCCTATTTCAGAATATCCAGCAAACTGGGATTCGGCGGGTCGTCATCGACGCGGTGGGTGATCTCGTCTCCTCGGCGACCGACGCACGGCGTCTCCACGACTACCTCTACGCGCTCGTCCAGCACTTCACCATCCAGGGCGTCACGAGTTTCATGACACTCGGGACCGCCGATGGCGCGCCCGACAGCTCGTTGGGGAGCGAGCAATTGGCATCTATATGCGACAACATTATTTTCCTGGCGACACATGTCAAGGAACAGACGAGAAGAAGCCTCTTGGTGGTAAAGTCGCGCGGGAGTCGGCACGACCTCGCGACTCACGAGGTGGAGATCGCGGAAAAGGGAGTCCGGGTGCTCTGACAGGTCTTGTCATCACGGGGAGGCACGCGCCTCCGCTGTCTGGCGGTCCACTTCGACCAAACCAACGTGGTTTTTTGGGGTCCCCACCCTACGCGGCTCGCTCCGCTCGATTTGGATCTGATTCAAACTGCGTTTTTCATCAGCCTGCTAATTGAGCATCACGCTAGGACCTATCAACGTCGCCACGGCGATTGTCGAGGATCTGCGCGCAACTCGATTTGTCGCTGAAGCTCGGGTGGCATCTCTTGTAGTTCTTCCCCGCGCATCACGCGGCGGAGTTGTTCGTCGAGACCTGGCTGCTCGTCGACGTCCGTGAGATCCCAAGATTGTGTGAGCTTCTTCTCCGTGAGTGAGCTCTTCTCACCGCAAGACAGCGGCCACTGACTCGCCTGATGATTGAACGGTGTCAAATCTGGGGTGTTCGAGAATAGGTCGAGCGGTAATGCGGCCTTCTCAACCTCGATGCTCGGATATGGGAGCCCGAGGATGTGGGCGAACATCTTGTGCAAGCTCGACGTATCGATGTGAGTCTTGCTCACATAGCCACGCTTGATCCACGGCGAGGCGAAGATCACGGGCACTCGGTGATGATCGACGTGATCGCCGCCGTCCGCCGGATCGTCTTCGGTCACCACCACGAGCGACTCCGCCCACCACGGACTCTTGCTCAGCGCCTCCACCACCATACCAGTCGCTTCGTCGTTCACGGCGACCATCACCTCCGGCGACGGAGTGTCATTACCCACGCCGCGAGTGTGATCATTGGGGAGTGTCATGTATACGAACGAGCCGAGATCACACAGAGCGCGCAGCCGGCCACTCAGGTAGCAGGCCTTGTCGACGTCTGGATATCCGATGCTCTGGATGAAGCCACCTGGGTACTTGGTGTCGAGCGCTCCGTCGGTCGAGCTTTGAGGGATGCCGCACGCCTCGCCGAGGATCGCGTATTTGACATGATTGCCACTCAGCCAATCGAACAGACTGCCCTCTTGTGGCTCACCAACGTCATTGACGCACTGCGGTTGCACGGGCGAGTTGAACGCGCCGCGCGAGTAACCAGTGACCTGCCACGTGCGCTCCATGAAATCGCTCGAGCGCCCATAGACCGTCCAGAAATGCCCTTGGATCGAGAGCTCCGCGCTCGTGTGATAGTTGTCGCTCGTCGCGAACGTTCGCGCGATTGTGCGAAAGTTGAGCCATAGTTTGTCCATGTCCGCGCTCGTCTTCTTGAGCGTCAGGTTTGGATCGCCGCGCACGCCCGCGAGGTCCCCGAGCACGCCGTCGAAGGTCTTGTTCTCGCGCACCACGAACACGATGCGCTTTATTTTCTGTGACGGTCCGCCTGTGTTGGTTGGTGGCAACGGGAAGTCATTCTCGTTATTGGGGCACGTGACCTGAGGCGACCCGTTCACGGCGAAGACGTCGTCGTCCTTGTCGACCGCCAGATCGCCTTGTGAGAGATCCGCGGGCTGCGGCGCAGCGAGGAACGCTACGCTCCCGCGCACGCCATGCATGCTGTCGCCGCTGCCGACGGGTCCTTGCTGCTGCAGTGGTCCGTTCGAGTGCCCGCGCGCGCTCGTCCACATCAAGTCTCCTGTCGCCGTGACCGCGACCGAAGATGGCCACCACGAAGTTGGCAATCGCCCAGCCGTAGTGAGCTTCACGGGTGACTGCGAAGTATCGACGTTCCATGCGCCGATCGCGTTGCGCCCAGCGAGCGTCGCGTAGAGGCGTTTGGTCGTCGGATCGAACGCCAGCGTCGTCGGCTCTGTGCCGTGCAGCGCGCTCTTCTGGTCGATCGCCATCGACGCGCTCGCCCCGCTTGCGCGATCGATCAAAGTGAGTGTGTCCCCGAACGTGTTGCCGACTGCCAAGTAGCGCGCGTCGAGGAACGCCATCCCTTGCGGGTCCTTGTCGGTGTTGAACGTCCGAGCGACCTTTGCCACGGTCCGGTCCGAGAGATCGATCTCGAGCACGCTGCGTGCGCCGATTCGCGACACATACACATATTTTCCCTGCGGGTCGTTCGGGTCGAACGCCGCATCGAACGTGCCGTTCTGTCCCACGGTCGCTTGACCGAGCGCTTTGCCGTAGTTGCCAATCGTGAGATCGAACACCAGCACCCGTGTATCGATCATCGAGGAGACGACAAGCGTCTTCTGATCCGGCGACACCGCGAGCCCGCTGACCCAATAGTTCGCCTTTGCGTTGGTGTCGTCGACAGAGGCCGGCAGCGTGATGTTGCGCGAGTCGTCTCGCACGAGCGCCTTGGCTGCAACATCCAGCTTCAGCGCCTGCACCACGCCGTCATTCGTCGCTACGAGCACGAGATCGGGCCCCGCGACGGCGATCCCTTGCCAGAGCATCTGAGGTGCTGGGAACTTCACGACGGCCACGACTGGCGAGTTACCACTGGCGATCATTGCCGTGTCAACCAATCGCACCGAGTGCGTCCCGTAGCCTGCATCGACGACGAGCGCGAGGGCCGCGCCCGGTACTGGAAGGACGCGCACGGGCAAGCCTGCGTTCAAGTCCGCTTCGTCGAACAGCCACTCCACACCTGCGCTCTTGCTGC
>JANYHY010000098.1 GCA_025362165.1 Myxococcales bacterium
GTCGCGACCGATGCCGATCGCCGAGCAGATGCCGATCCCAGTGATCGCGCGCGGCGTCACTCGGCCGCCTGACCGACCTCGTTCGGATCGGGCAGCACGCCCACGCGCGCGAAGCAGGAGACCGCGTTGTAGCCGCCAAACGCGAGCGAGTTGTTGAGCACGATGTCGTGCTTTCCGGTGCGCGCGATGTTCGCGACGATGTCGAGATCGCATTCCGGATCGGGCGTCTCGTAGCCGACGGTGGGCGGATACACGCCAGTTTCGAGCGTCATGATGCAGCCCACCGCCTCGATCGCGCTCGCGGCGCCCATGCAGTGACCGAGCGTGCTCTTCATGCTGGAGATCGGGACGCGCCGGCCGCCGAAGACCTCTGCCATGACCTTGGCCTCGGCTTGATCGTTGGCCTTGGTGCCGGTGCCGTGCGCGTTGACGAAGTCGATGTCGTCGGCCGTCACGCCAGAGCGGCGGATGGCGTCGAGCATCGCGGCGATGCTTCCAGTGGCGTCGGGGTGGGGGCGAGTGATGTGGTACGCGTCGCATGAGAGGCCGTAACCACCGACCTCCGCCTGAGGAGTCGCGTGACGGCGAACGGCATGCGACTCGCTCTCGAGCACGAAGAGCGCGGCGCCTTCACCGACGATGAGGCCTTGTCGATTCAGATCGAACGGCTGGCATCGCTCGGGAGCGACCGCGCCCAACCGCACGAACCCCGAGAATTGGAGCTCTTGGATGATCTCTGTCGAGCCCGCGATCACGACGTCCGCGCGCCCCGAGCGGATCAAGTCTGCGCCGAGACCGATCGCGTAGTTGCCTGCGGCGCATGCGCCAGGGAGCGTCATCACCATGCCGGTAGCGCCGAGCGCGCGAGCGACGTGAATCGGCAAGAGCGTAGAGCCGTACTTCTGCAGGAGCGTGCGGCTGACGGCGGTGGTGCCGCCGGCGATCCATGCATGATCGAGATCGGCGATCACGTCTGCCTCGCCCATCGTGGTGCCGATGACGACTGCGGTGCGCACGCCTTTGAGCTGCGCTGGCTTGATGCCGCTCTCGTTTACGGCCATGCGCGCGGCGGCGAGCGACATCGCCGAGCAGCGACCCATACGCTTCTCTTCGGCAAGGCTGAGGTGGTCTGCGGCGCGGAACGCCTTCACCTCGCCGGCCATCGTCCGTCCGAGCGGCGTCGCGTCGAAGAGGCTCACGGTGCTGACGCCGCTCTTGCCGTCTTTCAACGACCGGAAGAACTCGGCGCGACCAAGACCCACGGAGCTGACGACGCCCAGGCCGGTGATGTAGACGCGCTCGACCTTCGCCACGCTGTCCTTATAGCGTTGCCCGCCGCGAAGGCGCAACGCAACAGCCTGTTTTTAGCTGCGAACGCTCCTTCTCAGTCGCTCGTGTGCACGCCGCAGTTGATCGTGCCAAAGGCACGATCAATGGAGAAGGTTCTGTCCAAGTGGCGCGCAAGTGTCAGCTTGGAGTTGCCATCCGATGAGCGTCGGCGGTAGAGGCTCTCGCACATGCCCAGCTTGGTCGCACCCACGCTCGTAGAGGCCTGCAAGGTGCTCGCGCACAAGAACGACAAAGGCTTCGTGTTCGTGCGCGCCGATGGCACCGAGCGCTTCTGCTCGTTCCAGACGATCGACCAAGAGGCCACGCGTCGCGGCGCTCACTTCGCCGCGCGCGGAGTAAAGCGCGGAGATCGCGTCGCGCTCGTGATCCCGGATCCAGACGAGTTCGTCCTCACGTTCCTCGGCGCGATCTACGCCGGGGCGGTGCCTGTGCCGATGTACCCGCAGCTCACCTTCAAGAACGTGGAGAGCTACCACGACACCGTCGCGCACATCACCAATGCGAGCGGCGCCAAGGTGCTCGTCACCACCGAAAGCACCAAGCAGTACGTAGAACCTGCGCTCGCACGCGCTCCAAAGGTGAAAGAGTTGATGCTCGTGAGCGCTCTGCACGAGCCTGCACCTGGGCCGCTCGACGTGCGCGTGACCCCGGAGGATCTGGCGTTCTTGCAGTTCACGAGCGGTTCCACCTCGCGTCCGAAGGGCGTGATCGTCACGCACGGAAACCTCGCCGCGAACAGCGAAGCGTTCATGATCCACGGGCTCGGCAAGGACTCGAGCGTGGACAAAGGCGTCTCGTGGCTCCCGCTGTTCCACGACATGGGTCTCATAGGCTTCGTGATCGGCCCGCTCTTCACGGACATCCCGGTCGTGTTTTTGCCGACCGCGAGCTTCGTGCGCAACCCGCGCGTGTGGCTCGACACCATCCACAAACACCGCGGCACAATCACCTACGCGCCCAACTTCGCGTACGCGCTCGTCGCCAAGAGACTCAAGGACAAGGATCTGACGGGCCTCGATCTGTCGTGCATGCGCATCACCGGCTGCGGCGCGGAGCCCATCGCCGCCAAGACGCTCCGTGACTTCTCCGAGAAGGTCGTGCCCGCGGGCTTCGATCCCCGCAGCTTCTTGCCGTCGTATGGAATGGCGGAGGCGACGCTCGCGATCACCTTCGTCAAGCACGGCGCTGGCTTCCACACGGACGTCGTCGAGAAGGCTGAGCTCACGAAGGCCATCGCGAAGCCCACGTCGGTCGACCAAGGTGAAGACGCGCAGGAGCTCGTGGGGTGCGGGAGTTCGTTTCCAGAGCACCAAGTCGCGATCGTCGACGAGCACGACAAACTCCTCGGCGAGCGGCAAGTCGGCCAGATCATCACGACGGGGCCTTCGATCTGCCAAGGCTACTTCGAGGAGCCCGAGCTCACCGCCGCAGCGTTCAAGAAGCGCGATGACGGCAAGATTTGGCTCTATTCGGGCGATCTTGGCTACCTGGCGAACGGCGAATTGATGCCGCCGTTGGCGGACATCAACGGTCTTCGGCATAGCGGAGGTGCCGTTGGCACGCCCCAGCTTTACATCTGCGGTCGCCTCAAGGACATCATCATCATCCGCGGTCGCAACTTCTACCCGAGCGACATCGAGTGGGTCGTGAGCGAGCTACCAGGTGTGCGCCGCGGCAACGTCGTGGCCTTTGGAGTCACAGTGGACGCGGTCGGCAATCACGTCGAGGACGGGACGGGTGAGGAGCAGCTGATCGTCTGCGCAGAGGCGACGCAAAGCGAAGCTGCGACGATCAGCGAGCAAGTCCGCCAAGCGGTCGCCGCGCAAATTGGCTTGTCGGTCTACAAGGTCGAGATCGTCCCGCAAGGGTCGTTGCCGCGGACATCCAGCGGCAAACCTCAGCGGCGAAAGACCAAGCAAATGTTCGTGGACGGCACGTTACCGAAGCCTCGCATCAAGACCGAGGACTGAGAAGCGGCCTTCGCGGTGCGTGATGTTGTACGCGCCAAACCGGCTAGAAACTGGGCAAACGCTCCCTGTTCGAGTTGAGTTCCGAGCGGAGTTCGGCTACGTGAGCGCGGTCCGATATGGCGTTTCCTCGACAGGGCACGCTGGCACGCACTTTGGAGACAGACCCATGGCGATGAGTCGCGCAGACCTGCTTTCGATGTTCCAGAAGACCGCGACCGAGATCGCCGAGAAAGAGTTCAAGAGCATCTCGGAGACCACCATCATCAGCGAGCTGGGCATCGACTCCTTGGGCATGCTCGAGATCGTCGGCGCGATGGAGCGCCAGCTCAAGATCCAGATCCCCGACGAGTCGCTGGCGGGCATCCAGACCGTCAAAGATCTGATCGAGCTCGTCGAGAAGCGTCAGAGTCCCGTTGGATGAGCGCCGCCGGAGTCAAGGAGTCGATCATGAGCGATCTGAAAGAAGAGCTGCGCGGTCTCATCGCGGAAGTCGCCGAGAAGGACTCGGTCCCTGATGACACACACTTCAAGGATCTCGGCATCGACTCGATGATGGGCGTCGAAATCGTCGCGGCCATCGAGCGCCAGTACAAGATCAAGATCGAGGACAGCGAGCTGCAGGAGATCAGCACGCTCAGCAAGAGCGTCGCGCTCGTTCAATCCAAATTGGACGCGAAAGCCGCCTGAATACGCGTTCCGTGCGCGCGCCTAGGTCACTTGAATTTCGAGTGACACTCTTTGCACGTCGCCTTGATCGACAGCAGCGCGTCGGACGTCCCGTGCACGTCTTTGGCGGCGGCGACCGTGCCGAGGTTCGCGGCTTTGTCGTGTAGCGTGTCGGCGAGCTTGTCGAACTCGGGGCCCTTCGAGAACTCGTGGGCCTTCTTGCTCGTCACCTGAAGGCGCGCAGAGACGTCCGCGAAGGCAGCCCAGTCCGCGTCCGTGTACGCATCCTGCCCGGCTTTGGCGAACTGCGGATCAGCGATCGTCGCTTGTACGTCCATCACCTTGTCGAGCTTATCGAGCTTCTCGATCTGATCGGCGGGCAGGTCACGATGCGGGACACACGATGCAACGAGCACGAGGGCGGCGAGTCGGTTCATCACTCTCGCGTATCACGTTTGCAGCCACGCAGCGCGAAGAGCGATTTGCTCGGGAGTCGCATCCTTGTTCGGCACGAGCTTCACTTTGTCCAGCCGAGCGGCGTCGAGCTCGAGAGAGAACGCGTGCGTGCGCGAGTCGCGCGAGACGATGACCTCGACGCGATCGCCCGCGTTTTTGCCTACGAGCGCAGTGTCGAGGGACGTGCTCTCCACGCGGCGTCCGTTGACGCTGATGAGCTCGTCGCCTGGATCGACGCCCGCGCGATGTGCCGCGCCGCCCCGCGCGACCGACGCCACGCCGACGCGACCGGCGCTCGACGACAGCTTCGCGGAGATGGCCGCCGTGCCCTTCGTGACGCGCTCGAGCGACAAGCCGACGCGCGCGAACGTCGAGTAGTCGAGGTCTCCACGCCCGCGTATCCACGCTTCGAATAGATCACCGAGCGAGCAGCCGCTCACGTCCTCGAAGATCGACTGCATGTCGTCCTCGGGGACTGGCACGTTCTTGCTGCCGTAGCGCTGCCAAAGCGCGAGCAGGATAGCGTCGAGGCTGCTCTTGCCGCCCGAGCGTGCGCGCACCTCGAGGTCGAGCATCGCGTTGACGATCTCGCCCTTTCGATAATAGCTAATCGTCGAGTTGCCGCTGTTCTCATCGGGTCGATAGAGCTTGATCCACGCGTCGAATGACGCCTCTTCGAGCGCGTGCGCCCGTCGCCCTGGTGTTTGTTCGACGTAGGCGATCTCCGCGGCGAGGTGATCGAGGTACTCCTCTTCGGTGCAAAGATTCGCGAGGCGCAGCACGCGCCA
>JANYHY010000141.1 GCA_025362165.1 Myxococcales bacterium
GACGATCTTCGCCGTCGTCGCGCCGGGCGAGGCCTCGTGGAAAACCAACGGGCCTACCGTCGGCACGATCGGCGCGGGCTGCGGCAAGCCCAAAGCGAACACCAAGGTGCCCGCGCACTTTCCGTGTCACGTGCTCAAGTCGATCGCGATGGTGGAGACGGGCTGGCGGCAGTTTTGCGTGCCCGACACACCGGCCGCTTCTGTCGGCGCCCCCGAGCGCACCATCGTCGCGTTCGATTGCGGCTATGGCATCGGGCAAGTCACGAGCGGCATGCACGTCGGCGAGAACCCATCGTTCGATCGCCAACGGGTCGTCTCGGAGCCAACCTACAACCTCGCGACGGGCACGTTGATCCTCGCCGGCAAGTGGGCTGCGACCAAGTGCGTCGGCGACAACAACCCAGACCTCGTCGAGGACTGGTACACCGCGATCTGGGCGTACAACGGCCTCGCGTACTCCAACAATCCGAGCAACCCGAACCTCACGCCAGGCCGAGGCGTCTACAACCCGCAGAACGGTGGAAGCTACACGTATCAAGAGAAGGTGCTCGGGTGGATGGAGCATCCCCCTGCGGGCCGATGGATCTCGCTCGCCGCTGCGTATCCGAACCGCGCGGACGTAGGCGGCTCTGGCGCTCCACCCGATCTTCCGGAGCCCACGTGTGACTCTCCGACCGATTGCACCAAGACGCGCATGGTGCACACGTCCGTCTGCGACGGCGTCCCAATGGACGCGGGAGTGCCTCCGATGGACGCGAGCGTGCCGCCTGGCGTGGACGCGTCGACTCCACCTCCAAGCCCCGACGCGAGCACACCTGTGAACGGCGGCTCGTCTGCGAGCGCCGACGGCGGATGCTCTTGTCGGCAGGGATCGAGCGGAGCTCTGCCGAGCGCGTCTTGGGTCCTGCTCGCGTTGATCGCGCTGCGCTTGCGCCGTCGCAAATGGTGCTGGCGAAGCCAATCCACTCAGTTGTTGTCGTTCGCCGCAGGCGACGACGAGTGAGAAGGCCGGAGGTGCTCGCGCCAGCGGGTGATGACGCGTCGATGCGCGCGGCGGTTCGCGCGGGAGCAGACGCGGTCTACTTCGGACTGCAAGGCTTCAACGCTCGCGCTCGCGCCAAAAATTTCGACGCCGCTCTACTCACCGACACGTTCGGCATGCTCCACGAGCACGGGACGAAGGGCTATGTGACGCTCAACACGCTCGTGTTCGATCATGAGCTCGACGCCGCAGTGAGCGCCATCGAAGCGTGCGCACGCGCCGGAGCAGACGCGGTGATCGTCCAGGATTTTGCGGTCGCCAAGCTCGTGCGCGCGATCGCCCCGACGATGCCGATGCACGCGTCGACTCAGATGACCTGTACGGACGCGACGTCCATAGCGTTCGCGGCAGAGCTCGGCGCACGTCGCGTGGTCCTCGCGCGTGAGCTCTCGATCGAACAGATCGCCGAGATCGCGTCTCGCGCGGAGATCGAGCTCGAGGTGTTCGTGCACGGCGCGTTGTGCGTCTCGTACTCGGGTCAGTGCCTCACGAGCGAAGCCATCGGCGGGCGCAGCGCCAATCGCGGCGCGTGCGCACAAGCGTGCAGGCTGCCCTACGAGCTCGTCGTGGACGGCGTGCTGCGAGCGCTGGGCGACAAGGCGTACCTGCTGTCGCCCATGGACCTCGAGGCCGCGCACCTCGTGCCTCGACTCGCAGAGCTCGGCGTGCGTTCGCTCAAGATCGAGGGCCGCATGAAGGGCCCCGAATACGTGTATGCTACAACTAGGTTGTACCGTGAGGCTGCGGCCGCAGCGGTGGGTGAGGGGGACACGAGCGAAGAGCATCGCCGCCTCGCGCTCCAGACCTACTCGCGTGGCTCAGGCGCGGGCTTCTTGGACGGCGTCGATCATCAACGGCTCGTCGAGGGCGTGAGCTGCGATCACCGTGGCGTCGAGGTCGGCGTGAGCGAAGGCATGACCCACGTCAAGGGTGGCGCGTGCGTCGACGTCACGCTGAGCGCCTCGATCGAGCGCGGTGATGGCATCCTCGTGCTCGGAGAGTTCGCCGGCCTCGGCGAAGTGGGCGGGCGAGTCTGGGAGATCCATGATTCACACGGCCAACGCCTCGAGCGCGCGGCAGCCGGTCAGCGCGCTTCTCTGTGGCTCGGTCCGGACAAGAGCGTGTCGTCGATCGCCAAAGGGCGGCGCGTCTTCCGCACCGATGACCCACGCGCGAACGAGCAAATCCTGCGAGACGTCGAGCGTGCACCCGAGAAGGCGCCGCTCGCGCTCCGAGTCAGCGGCGCGATCGGCTCGCCGCTGGTGATCGAAGCAAAGAGCCTGCGTGATGGGCGATCCGCGATCGCGCGCACGGACGTGAACCTCGAGAGGGCGCGCAGCGCAGCCACGGACCAAGCCGTACTCGCCGACAAACTCGGGCGGCTCGGAGACACGGCGTTCACGCTCGCGGCGCTCGAGACGGACTTGCCGGCGGACGCGTTCATCGCGGTTGGCGCTCTCAACCGCGCGCGTCGCGAGCTCGTCCTCGCGCTCGACGTCGCAGCGCATCGCTCGCACACGATCTCGTCGGTGGATCTGCGCGCGCTGTCCAAACGCTCCGAGCGCGCACCGGCTCCTGCTGGGCTGTTCGTCCTGTGCCGCTCGCTCGACCAGGCGCGCGCAGCAGTCAGCGCCGGGGCGGACGGC
This sequence comes from Myxococcales bacterium, assembly GCA_025362165.1. Taxonomy (GTDB): domain Bacteria; phylum Myxococcota_A; class Polyangia; order Polyangiales; family Polyangiaceae; genus JANYHY01. The sequence goes on from JANYHY010000141.1 coordinate 2,689, forward strand.
ATCATCCTCGATTTCTTGGAGCTCACCGGCACAGGCGCGGCTGTGCGCGATCTCCGCGCGCGAGGAAGTGTACACATCACACTAACTCCGCCGCGTGTTCGAAAGCCTGGCGAAGAGAAGATCGATCGATTCTTGGAGACGCTCGAGCCCGACGCGCTGCTCGTGCGGGGGCTAGGCGCGCTCGGCGAGCGCACGGCGATCCCGCGCGTCGGCGACTTCTCTCTGAACATCACCAACACGATCAGCGCCAACGCCGTGCTGGATCGCGGGCTCGTCGCGTTCACGCCGTCCTTCGATCTCGACGCCGAGCAGCTCACCGCCTTGCTCTATGACGGGCTCGGTCCGCTCGCTGAGGTCGTCGTGCACCACCCGATGCCGCTCTTTCACAACGAGCACTGTCTCTTCGCGGCGCTGCTTTCGGACGGTCGCGATCACAAGACGTGTGGCCGCCCATGCGATCGCCACGAGCTCGCGCTCCGCGATCGCGCGGGCATGGAGCATCCGGTGATCGCCGACGTAGGCTGTCGAAACACCGTATTTCACGCCAGATCGCAGAGCGCAGCGACCATGATCCCAAATCTGCGCGATCTCGGCGTCAGGCGATTTCGGATCGAGCTCGTGCGCGAGAACGCCGCCGACATCGCGCGTCTGCTGCGTGTCTACCGTGAGCTCGTGAGCGGGCAGGGCGACGCAGACCGCGCCTGGCGTGAGCTCCGAGCCGACGGCGGGTACGGAGTCGTCCGCGGCTCGCTGCGCGTCCTGTCCTGAATCAATCCACAAAAGCGAAGAGCCCGCAGAGCGTTTGCTCGCAGGCCCTGTTGCTCTCTCGTGTCTCACACACGAGAGATTTTGGTGACCCCAATGGGACTTGAACCCATGTTACCGACGTGAGAGGCCAGTGTCCTAACCGCTAGACGATGGGGCCAGTGTAACGTTGCTCGTGTTGCGACTTCGGTGTCGGGTGTTCGCGCGGCGCGGGTTCGCGAAGCGCGTTGCTGG
>JANYHY010000412.1 GCA_025362165.1 Myxococcales bacterium
GCGTCGACAGATCGAGGTGGGGCGCGCGCAGATCGGCCTCGGGGACAAGCGCTACCAAGACGACGCGCAGTACCGCGTCTCCTTCAAGGACGCGCTCGATCACGAGGTCGCCGACGCAGCCGCAGGTCAAGGCGGCGGCGACGCGCAGCGGTACTCCCAACGCATCCAAGGTGTACTCGCGCAGATCACTGCGCAAGAAGAGTCGCTCACGCGTCAGTTCATGATCCTCGAGCGCCAGGTCGACGCAAAGACGGCAGGCTTGCAAGCGCAGGTCGACGAGCAGGCAGTCAAGATCGAGGGGTTCAAGGTGACGCTCGCGTCGTACGACAACGAGGCGAAGGACCTCGTCGGACACGTCGCCCAGCGCAACTTCACCATCGTTCGCGACAAGCTGCGCAGCATCGTGCTGCGCGCCGACGTCGGCGTGACCGCGCAAGCGTGGGAGGTCCGCGAAGAGGAGCTCGATCGCGTGCGCAACCTGCAAACCGAGCGCTCGCGCGAAGAGCGTCTGCTCGACGAAGAGCTCAAAGAAGTGCTCGACGACTCGGCAGACCCGGGTAGCGACAAGAACGCGCCCAAGAAGTGATTGCGTTCGTGCATCTACGAGACGCGAAACGGAGCCTACGACTCAAATGAGACGATCCTTGAAAGTCCCCAAAGGGGGAGAGCGCACCTCGAAATGGATCGTCCTTGTGGGATCACTCGCGATCGGCATCGGACTTTCAGTGTCCGTGTCGGCGCAGCCAACGACGAACGCGTCGGACGCCGGCGCCCCGAAATCGCAAGACGCGGGCGCTGACGGCTCCGCGAAGTCGAACACGAGCGCCTCCGACGCCTCCACGAGCTTGACCGCGCCGATGACGAGTGACGACAGTGGAGTCGCGCCGCCGCCCACGCCCACGTTCAAGAAGCCGCCGCCGCCTCCGCCGCCTCCAACACCAGCGCAGGTCGCCGCGCTCGAGACGCTGCAGAAAGAGGCAGACGCGTTCGATCAAGGCGCGCGCGATTACCGAGACACCGTCACCACGATCATCAAGCTGCACTACGAAGAGAAGAAGAAGAACATTCTCTCCGGTCTCGATCGCGAGATCGCGACCGAGCGAGAGGAGCTCTGCAAGGCACGCGAGACGGCGATCTCACGGCTCGAGGACTTCACCTGCCAATACGCCGGCGCAGATCCCGGTTCGCCGCCCCCGCCCGATCCCATCGCGTGCAAGAAGGCCGATGGCACCACTGCGCCCGCGCCACCGCCTCACACGGCCTGCACCAATCCATACCGAACGGACGCTCCAGATCCGGAGACGCCCGACGCGATGTATCGCTTGGCGGCGCTCTACGAAGAGCGCGCTCGCTCGGACGACGCGAAGGACGACGCCGCGCAGTCGTTGAAGCCCGCGATCGCGCTCTACAAGCGCGTGATCAAGCAGTTCCCGAGCTACAAGGAGCTCGCGGCGATCTACTACTACCTCGGCCACGCCTACAACGACTCGGGGCGGATGGAAGAGGGCCAGCAGGTGTGGCGCTCGCTCGTCTGCCACAACAAATATCCCTACCCGACGAAGTCTGACGCGAAGAACCCAGACGTCGACACCATCATGGCGATGGAACAGGATCACCCGACGACTTACTGGAATGATTGGCGCAATCGCTTCTCTCGCCCGGGCATGGATCCCAAGAAGCTCGCCCACACTGACGAGACCACTTACAAGGACCCGTACGGCGACGACTGCCAGCTTTTGCCCCAGCCGAACCTGCGAACGGGCGAAGACCCCAAGTACGTCGCGGAGGTCTGGTGGCAGATCGGCAACTGGGAGTTCGACCAGCTCGACTCGCGCGCCGGTGTCACGGACGACGAGCCTGTCGGCGTTTGGGACTTGAACCGCGCCGCGAGCGCGTACAACAAGGCGCTCAAGTTCAAGAAGCCGCCGCTCTACTCGGTCTCGCTCTACAAGTACGCGTGGACTGTGTTCAAGCAGCAGCGCTACGACGCAGCGACGCGCCAGTTCGTCGCGTTGTTGTTGCACACGGACGACCTCGAGAAGCAGCGTGGCGACGCGAACGTGAGCGACTTCCGAAGCGAGGCGTACACGTACATCGCGGGCTCACTGACGAACGTCGATTTCATAGGTCCTGCGCCGGAGGATCCGTACATCCAGCGGCCTGACGTCATCGACTCGATCCCTGATCCCGTACTGGCCGAGAAGGCGCTCCACGTCGCGATCGATCGCGTGAAGGATCCAACGCTCATCCCGCAAGACAAGCCGTGGACGATCGAGATCTACAAGTCGCTGGCGGCAGAGTTTCGCAGCCTCAATCAGTTCAACAACGCGATAGAGATCTACGCGCTCATCCTCCAGAAGTGGCCGATGGACCCGACCGCGCCGGAGGTCCAGTACGAGATCGCGCTCACGTACGACCAGATGGGCATGACTGGCAAGCACCCGCCGGCGGAGCGTGACGCGCTCGCGGCCAAGGCGCTCGACGCGCGCACGAACCTCGCGAACTACGTCGGCACGACCCCATGGGTGGACGCTAACAAGGACAACCCGGAGGCGATCCACAACGCTGAGCGCCTCGCACACGGCGGGTTGCGCTCTGCGGCGGCCTCGCACACCAACAACGGCAAGCAGCTCCTCGTGATGGCGACCCAAGCGGGCAGCGAAAAAGAGGCGCTCGACGACTTGAGCCGATCACTTGCAGAATACAAGCTCGCGGCGATCGGCTGGTCTGGCTATTTGTCGCAGCCGGAGACGCAGTCCTCCCCAGACGCATACGAGAGTCGCTTCTGGTTGGCGGACGCGCTCAACAAACAAGTCAAAGTGCAGACGCTCTTGCACTCGCGCAAACGCGATCAGTTCCCGGAGCCGACGTTCAAAGAGATCGACATGGCGAAGACCGCCGCGATCGACGTGCGGGACTCCAACGAAGACGACAAGTACCTCACGGCAGCCGCGCAGTTCGTGGTCGAAGAGGCGGACATGCTCGTCGATCAAGACAACGCGCACTACGCAGACTCCAAGGGCTCTTACGGCTATCCCAAGCGCACCGAGCTCGAGATCGAGGGCACTGGCGACAACGTCAAGGTCAAGCAAGTGCCAGTGCCTGCGAACCTGCTCCTGTCGATGAAGGCTCGTGACGAGTACGTCGCGCACGTGCCGCCTGAGAAGGACAGCCCGGACAAGACCGGCGTTCTCAACGCGACAGTGTTCGCGTACGACGTGGCTGATACGTATTTCGTCTATGGCGATTTCACGAACGGCAAGGCGCGCTTCGAGCCGATCTATCGCGATCACTGCGGCAAGGACGCCGGTCTTGTCCGGGCTGTCCTTCTC